>JBFMGR010000001.1:0-49361 GCA_040753135.1 Patescibacteria group bacterium
TTGGTTATCTGGGCAAAAACCAAGCTTTGCCAATAGTGATTAAGGGCTTGAAAAAGCTTGAATATCGGGGCTATGATTCGTTTGGTTTTGCCGTGTTTGATAAAGAAAAAAATTATCTTTATCTTAAAAAAACAACCAAACGGATTAAGGATTTTGAGAAAAATATAGATTTTAAGCAAAAAGGCAAAGTGGCAATCTCGCAGACAAGATGGGCAACCCATGGTGGAGTTTCAAACAAAAACGCCCATCCGCATCTTGATTGCGCTAAAAATATCTTTGTTGTTCATAACGGCATTATTGAAAACTTTGAAGAGATAAAAAAATTTTTGCTTAAGAAGAACCATCAGTTTAGGTCTGAAACCGATACCGAAGTCATCCCTCATTTAATTGAAGAATATCTAAACCAAGGCATCGATTATGAATCAGCGGTTTTAAAAACCCTGAACGACCTTCGGGGCAGTTTTGCTTTGGTAATTTTTAACAAAGCCGAACCGGAAAAATTAATCGGGGCAAGGATTTCCAGCCCGTTGGTTTTAGGTGTAGGCAAGGATGAATATATTTTTGCTTCAGATCCTAATGCGATTAATTCTTGGGCAAGAAAAGCGGTCTTTTTAGACGACGGCGAGCTTGTTGTTGTCAGCCCGAGAGCTTATAAGATCAAAAACTTTTTAAACAATAAAAAAATAAATAAAAAAGCTCAAGCAATTAATTTTACCGCTATTGATGAAGGCAAGTCTGGTTTTGAGCATTTTATGCTCAAGGAGATTAAGCAAGAGCCAGAAGCAGTGAAAAATACTTTAAGGGGCAGGATTCTAAGAGATAAAACCAATGTTAAACTTGGCGGCTTAGAGCAGTACAGAAACGAACTAAAGAAAATAGAGAAAATTTTTATTGTTGCTTGCGGCACGGCTTATTATGCGGGTTTAGTTGGCAAATATCTGATTCAGGAGCTGGCCGGAATAGATGTTGAGGTTGAGGCAGCTTCAGAGTTTCGTTATGCCAAATTTATTCATCCGAAAAACAGCTTGGTAATTGCTATTTCTCAATCAGGAGAAACCGCAGATACCCTTGAAGCAGTCAAGTTGGCTAAAAGAGACGGGGTTTTAACTATGGGAATTGTTAATGTGGTTGGTTCAAGCTTGTCCCGGTTAGTTGACTTTGGCGTTTATACTTATGCTGGGCCAGAATATGCTGTAGCTTCAACCAAAGCTTTTGTTTCTCAAATTGCCGCCTTGGTTTTGGTTGGCGTATTTTTAGCCCGGCAGAGAAAGATGTCTTCTGTCCAGGCAAAGATTATCTTAAAAGAGTTAGCGAGTCTGCCGGAGAAAATTAACCAGATTTTCGAACAGGAAAAAACAATTAGGGCTTTGGCGAAAAAATATGCCAAATATAAGAACTTCCTTTATCTGGGGCGGAAATATCATTGGCCAATTAGTTTGGAGGGCGCCTTAAAGCTTAAAGAGATTGCTTATGTTCATTCAGAAGCCTACCCGGCCGGAGAGATGAAACACGGCCCGATTGCTTTGATTGATAAAAATTTTCCTACAGTGGTTTTGGCGCCTAGAGACAGTGTTTATGAAAAGATTATCTCCAATCTTCAGGAAATAAAAGCCCGTCACGGGAAAATTATTGTCCTGACAACAGCAGGCAATAAAGAGTTGGCGAAAAAAGCAGAAGCAGTGATTTATCTACCTAAGACTTTAGAATTGCTTCAACCAATCTTAACTGTGGTGCCTCTGCATCTGTTCGCTTATTATTTTGCCAAAGAATTAAAAAAAGATATTGACCGGCCAAGAAATTTAGCTAAATCAGTAACCGTAGAATAAAAGATAAATGGCTAAGCGAAAAAACAGAAAATCTGTTGTGGCGATGGGCGGTGGCACCGGCACTTATGCGGTTTTAACTGCTTTGAAAAAATATCCAGAACTGGATTTAAAAGCAGTTGTGGCAATGACTGATGATGGCGGTTCAACCGGAGTTTTGCGAGATGAGTTGGGGGTTCTGCCGCCCGGAGATATTCGCCAGTGTTTAGTGGCCTTGTCAGAAGCGCCGGAAACGGTCCGGGAGCTTTTAAATTATCGTTTTGATAACGGTTCTTTAAAGGGTCACAGCTTTGGCAATCTGTTTTTAAGCGCCTTGGAAAAGGTTAGCGGTTCGTTTGAAAAAGGCATTGCCGAGATTAGCAAAATTATCAGAATTAAAGGCGAGGTGATCCCGGTAGTTTTGAATAGCGTTAAATTGGCAATGGTTTTAAAGAATGGGACAGTGCTTGAAGGCGAGAGAAATATTACCCCGTCAGAGTTTATCCAGCCAATCGGGATTAAAAAATATTATCTTAAGCCAAAGGCGAAGATTAATCCGAAAGCCCAAAAGGCAACCTTAAACGCTAAAGCAATCATTATTGGCCCGGGCAACCTCTATACCAGCATTATTCCTTTGTTTTTAGTTGATGGCCTAAAGCAAACTTTAAAACAGTCAAAAGCGAAGAAGATTTTAATCATCAATTTAATCACTAAGTTTGGTCAGACAGACAACTTCTCTATTTTTGATTTTGTTGCCGAGATAGAGAAATTTCTTGGCAAAGGGATAATAGATTTGGCTGTTTTTAACACTCAAGAGCCGCAAGACCAGCTGATAAAAAGATATTTTCGTTTGGAAAAATCAAAGCCAATAGTTTTCAGGCTCCAAAAATCTAATCTGCCGGAAAAAGCAAGACCGCTCTCCAAAAACAGATTTGTCTTTAATCAGATCGAGTTCATTGGGGGGAATCTTATTGGCAACAATATTGCTGAACAAAGTGAGTCAGACCATTTGATTAAAAGAAACTTAATCCGCCATGACTATAAAAAACTGGGCAAGTTCTTATCCGAACTGATCTTTTCTTTAGACTGATTTTGTTTTAAAATAGTTTTTCTATGGAAACGAATTTGCCTAAGCACATTGCTTTTATTTTAGACGGAAATCGGCGCTGGGCCAAGAAAAGGGGATTGGCTTCTTATCTGGGCCATCAGCAAGGCGCGGAGACTTTAAAAAAACTGATTGAAACAGCCGATCAGCTTGGAATTGCTTATTTAACTTTTTGGGGCGGGTCAGTCAGCAATTTAACCGAACGCCCGAAAAACGAAACCAAAAAGCTTTTGGGCATTTACGAACAATACTTTAAAAAACTTTCAGCAAAAAAAGAACTTAAAGAAAAAGATATTCGGGTAAGGATTTTGGGCAACTGGAGAAAATATCTGCCCGAAAATCTGCAGACTATATTTTCCGAGATTAATAAAAAAACAAAAAATCATCAGACTTATCAGCTGACTTTTCTGATTGCTTATGACGGCAGAGAAGAGATGAAAGATTGTCTATCGCAAATAGCTAATAGTAAATTGAAAAATAAAAGCTTAAAAATAACCAAACAATTAATTCAGAAAAATCTCTGGACCGGGGAACTGCCCGAGGTTGATTTGGTAATCAGAACAGGAATTAAACAGGACCCGCATTGGTCAGCTGGATTTATGATGTGGCATTGTGCTAATTCCCAGTTTTATTTCACCAAAACTTTGTGGCCAGATTTTTCAGTCAGAGAGCTTAAAAAAGCAATTAGAAGTTATCAAAAAACTGAAAGGCGATTGGGCAAATAATTAAGGGCCTATAGTTAAGTGGTATAACGCGGCATTCGCATTGCCGTATCGGCGGTTCGACTCCGCCTAGGTCCACCATATTGAATTAGCCGCCTCGCCCAGTAGTTCGCCGCCGTCGGGCGGCGAGCGGGGCAATCATTTCCGACAAAGTTAGTTTTGGTGCCCGGGAGAGGATTTGAACCTCCACGTCTTGCGACACATGCACCTCAAGCATGCCTGTCTACCGATTCCAGCACCCGGGCTTGCTGTCATTATCCCTTAAACAAACGTTTTTTTCAACTTAAAACCTCTGCTTTTAAAGCAGAGGTTTTAAGTTTATTTTTCTTGTTCTTGAGTTTGGTTTGAAGCCTCTTGTTCTTTTGGTTGTTCGGCTGTTTTCTGGGTTACAGCGGTTTTCAATTTTGCTTTAATCTGTTTTCTTGATCTTTCTCTAATATAGTAAAGTTTTGCCCGCCTTGTTTTTGAGGTTTGCAAAATCTGAATTTTCTCAATTACCGGGGAGTGAAGCGGCCAGGTCATTTCCACGCCAACATCATTGATGCTGATTCTCCTGACCGTAAAAGTGCCATTTAGGGTTTTTTGGCCGTGCTTAACCGCAATGATAATGCCTTCAAAATAAGTGGTTCGCCATTTATCTTTTTCCTTAACTTTATACCAAACTTTAACTTTCATGCCCGATTTGAGTTCGGGCAGGTTGGTTTTGGCTAATTTTTTATGAATGGCTAAGATTTTCGTGCTGGTCATAATTTTTAGTAAAAACATAATATCATAAAATCACTCCAGGCGCAATCTGACTTTTTTATTTTAAAGTTAGGAGAAAATCGCTTAGATCTTTTGCTAGTGGCGCTTCAAAAAAATAATTAGTTTTATCAAGCTCAAACTCCAAAGATTTGGCATGCAAAAATACTCGGTTCAACTGGAGCCGATAACCTCTCGCTGTTTTGCCGCCGTATAGATAGTCGCTGATAATCGGGTGGCCGATCGCCGCCAAATGAACTCTAAGCTGATGAGTTCGGCCGGTTTTTGGTTTTAATTCAAGCAAAGAAAATATCTGATTCTGCTGATTTTTGTAAGTTTTTAAAACTTTCCATTCAGTTTTAGCTTCAGATAATTTTTGCCCTGGTCTTATTTTTGCGGTTCTTTTAGTCGAGACAGGGGATTTGGCGATCTTCAAATTTATTTCTCCTTTTTCTTTTGGCATTCTACCCAACACTAGAGTTAAATAGGTTTTCTCGACTTGTCGGGTTTGAAATAATTTTTTAAGCTTTTCAAAAGTTAGCTGATTTTTAGCAATAATCATTATTCCTGAAGTTTCTTTATCCAAACGATGGACAATCCCGGGCCGGATTTCCGGCTGATCGCCAACAGTTTTTATCCCCGGATATTTTTCAATCAACCAATCAATTAGAGTGTAAGATTTTAGATTTGAGATTTTGGATTTTTGAATATTTTTGGATTTTGATATTTGTTTGTTATTTGAAGTTTGATGCCCGGAGTTTCCTTCTGGTGTCGGATGAACCAGAAGGTTGGCCGGTTTGTCAATCACCAAAAAATCATTGCTTTCAAAAATAATTTCGATTTCTCTTTGATTTTTGTTCATTTTTATGGTATAATATAAATATAAGGGAGTTTTCAGCTTCCTTATTTTTGTTTATTGATATATTATTTTATCATTAATATCTATGTTGGATAAAGAAGATAAAGAAAAGAAAAAGTTTTCAGTTTCAGCGATTGCAGAGATGTTGTCTAATACGGTTCGGTTGTTGAAGATCGTTTGGCCTGAAAAAAAGTGGCTTTTTATCGGTTATGGAGCTGTTTCTTTTGTGTTGGCGCTTTTGCCGATTTCCAATGCCGGGGCTTACGGTTTGCTTATTAATGAACTGGTTCATTCAGTTGGAACAGGGGCCCTAACTGGTTCGTTGGTTTTTTGGCTGGCAGGGCTTTTGTTTTTGTATTTATTGAGATCTGTTCTTAATGATATTGATTGGTATCTTAATAAGCTTGTTTGGCTTTATCTAGAAGAGAAATCTCAATTTCTGGTTTTGGAAAAATTGGGCCATTTAGATGTGGCCAGTTTTGAAGATCCAAAGCAAAAAGATTTATTACAAAAAGTCTCTGAAAGCGGTACTTGGAGGATGCAGAGTTTTGCTGAACACAATTTTTATGCTTTGCAAAGAATTGTTGAGATTATTACTGCCGCAGTGGCGCTTTCATTTGCCAATTGGTGGATGTTTGTAATTATTGTTATTGGCATTATCCCTCAACTTGCTGTTGAGACTAGGTACGGGAAAACTATCTGGAGTATTCACGACGATAAGGCTGAAACAAAGCGGAAATTTTGGCATCTTGAATGGAAGTTTAAAAATGTTTCTTCGGCAATTGAGTTAAAAGTTTTTCAAAACATAAAATATCTTTTAGATTTGATTAGAAGGTTGTTTACCGAATTTCATCAGGAGCAGTATAAAAGTGATAAAAAACGGCTAAAAGAAGCGGTTTTTGCTGGGCTGCTCAAGCAGGTAAGTTTTGCTTCAATTTATGTTTATTTTGTTTATCAAGTTGTTTTCAGCGGTTTAGAGATAGGCACCTTTACATTTTTTATTGGCGCGGTAGGGACATTTTCCGGAGCCTTGACTGGTTTTTTCTGGATGCTGGGCAGGCATTATCAGGATAATCTTTTTGTCAGCGATGTCTTTAAATTCTTAGATATACCTGAAAATCTCAAAAAGCCAGAAAGAGGAATTGTTTTAAACCGAAAGAAAGCTCCAAAAATTGAGTTTGAAAATGTTTCTTTTATTTATCCCGGCACAGAAAACGAAGTCTTAAAAGATTTTTCTTTGGTAATAGAATCAGGGGAGAAGATTGCTTTTGTTGGGGCAAATGGCGCCGGGAAAACAACAATTATAAAACTTTTGTGCCGCTTTTATGATCCAACCAAAGGCAGAATTTTAATTGACGGGGTAGATTTAAAAAAGATTGATCTGGTCAGTTGGTATTCAATGCTTGGCGTTTTGTTTCAGGACTATTCTAACTATCATCTTGTGGCCAAAGAATCTATCGGGATAGGAAGAACTGATCTGGAGTTTTCATTGGAAAAAGCAAGAAAATCTGCCCAGAAAAGCGGTGCCCATAGTTTTATCTCTGAATGGGAAAAACAATATGAGCAACAGGTCGGCAAAGAGTTTGCCGGCGGAGTCGAGCCGTCAATCGGCCAATGGCAAAAATTGGCTTTGGCGCGGACTTTTTATCGCGATCCGGAAATTTATATCTTAGATGAACCGACGGCGTCAATCGACGCCGAGGCAGAAGCAAAGATATTCGAAAAATTAGAGAAACTGTCTAAAACAAAGACCGTGATGTTGATCTCTCATCGTTTTTCCACAGTGCGCCATGCCCAAAGAATCGCCGTAATTGAGAACGGGGAGATTACTGAATTAGGGAGCCATGAAGAATTATTAAAAAACAATAAAACTTATGCCCGATTGTTTAAGCTTCAGGCAAAAGGGTATCAATAATTTAGCAGGCGGCGCTGTGCGCCGCCTGCTAAATTATGCCCCAAACAAATGATGCGCGCGCTCCGACTCGGGCAGAAGGCCTTTTCAATCTGCCCCCGTAGATTTTTCTGGTGCGCGATGTAGGGATTGGACCTACGACCTCTTCGATGTCAACGAAGCGCTCTGCCACTGAGCTAATCGCGCTTAGAGTTTATTTTAGATTATTTGCTCGTTTTTGGCAATAATTTGTTAAGATTAATCTTGGATGAGAAAGATTTTCCTAATTCTTTTTGTTTTTAGCTTGCTGTTTGGCTTGAGTTTGATTTTGGGAATAAAAATCGGCAATCAGCCAGATGAGCTTATTGATTTCGAATCGCCATTGATTTTTCAATCCGAACCGAAACCAATCAGGGTTGTTTTTGTCGGTGATATTATGCTTTCTCGGGCAGTGGATAGATTAATGAAAAAAAATAATAACTATCAATTTCCGTTTTTAAGATCAGCCGAGTTTTTTCAAACCGCGGACATTGTTTTTGGTAATTTAGAGGGGCCGATTTCTGACCAAGGAGAAAATCTTGGTAGTATTTATTCTTTTCGGGCTGATCCCCGGGTGATTGAGGGACTGAAGCTGGCGAATTTTAATGTTCTCTCTCTGGCTAATAATCATATCTTGGACTGGGGCAGGAGAGCGCTGGTTCAAACAATTGAGCTTTTGAAGCAGAATAATATTTATTCTGTCGGCGCCGGCAGAAATTATTTAGAGGCAAATCAGCCGGTGATAATTGAGAAAAGCGGAATCAAGTTTGCCTTTTTAGCTTTTACCAATCTCTATCCAGAATCTTTGAAAGCTGATGAAACTAATCCAGGAATCAGCGATTTTGATTTAACTAAGGTTAAGGGGCAGATAAAGGAGTTAAAACAATCCGGATTGGCTGAAGTTATGGTTGTTTCTTTACACTGGGGAGAAGAGTATAAACAAGCGCCAAGCCCGGAACAGATTCGGATTGCCCATGAACTGGCTGAAGCTGGAGCAGATTTTATTATTGGCCATCATCCGCATGTGGTTCAGCGGGAGGAAAAATACCCCTCGATTTCGTTCGGGACAAGTAAAATTTCCTGGATATTTTACAGTCTGGGTAATTTTGTTTTTGACCAGAATTTTTCTGAAGAGACAATGAACGGGTTGGTTGTGGAATTAATCTTTAAATCAAGCCAAGATTTTGAGCCGAAGTTATATCAAGCAGAGATAAATGATTATTTTCAGCCGGAAATAAAAGAGTTTTAAAGCAATCAGCTGTGAATATTGAAATTTTGACAATTGTGTTATAATAAAAGCAAATAAATTTGCCCCTTATTTATTGGGAGTTCGGTCGGCTCCCAAACGGAAAAAATAATTAGGTCGTTAAACTAATTAAAAATAAAAAATGAATTCACTTAGTTTTATTGATTCGCTTAACAGCGCTTTGTTGCTGGTTTGGCAAGAGATTATTATTTATACGCCATTGGTTTTAGTGGCGTTGTTGGTTTTTGTTCTGGGCTTGATTGTGGCTAAGGGCTTAGGCAGTTTAGTGGAAAAGTTGTTAATGGCAACCAAGCTTGATCAGGGGTTGGCAAAAACCGGCTTGAGAACATTTTTTGATCGGGCCGGAATGCAGCTAAATTCAGCCAGATTTTTTGGCGAGTTGGTCAGATGGTTTATTATCCTGGCCTTTTTAATGGCCGCGGCTGATATTTTGAAATTAACCGCAGTGACTGGCGCGATTGAAAGACTGCTTTTCTATTTCCCCAAAGTTGTTGTTGCCGCAGTGGTAATGATTGTCACTTTATTTTTTGCCAATGTTACCCAAAAATTGGTTAAAAGCGCGATTTCAGGAGCCAATCTCAAAAACAGCGGCTTTGTCAGCGCTTTGGCTAAATGGGCAGTTCTGATCTTCGGACTTTTGATTGCTTTGAGAGAACTCCAGATCGCGGTTGATATTATCAACATTCTGTTTACCGGTTTGGTGGCAATGTTAGCAATCTCCGGCGGCTTGGCTTTTGGTTTGGGCGGCAAGGATTTTGCCCAAGATCTTTTAGCCGGCATTCGCCGCGATGTTGAAGAAAGATAGGTTTTAAAAACAGCAGAAATCACAGAAAAAACCCCGGTTGACGGGGTTTTTCTGTGCTAAAATATCTTTATGATTATTGTTGATGGCAAAAAAATCGCTGAAAAAGTTCTAAGGGGACTGAAACAGAGTCCGGTGAAAGAACAGCTTAAAAGAAAGAAAATCAGCGCGGTTGCGGTTGAGCCGAATCAGGAAACAGTTCATTTTTTAAAACAAAAACAGAAAATTGCCCAAGAACTAGGGCTTAATTTTGAGGTTTTGGAATTTCCCAAAAATTTGTCAATCAAAGAACTGGTTAATGAAATCAGGCAATTGGGACAAGATCCGGTGGTTGCCGGCATAATTATTCAACTGCCCCTGCCCCAGCATCTTGACCGGCAAGCTTTGTTTAATGCCGTGCCGGTGTTTAAGGATATTGACTTGCTTTCCGAGGAAGCTTTTCATCTGCTGTTTTTTGAAGCCGAAGAGATTTTACCTCCGGTTATTGGCGCGATTGACCGCATTTTTAAAGAACACCAACTGAATTTGACAAATAAATCCGCTGTAGTTTTGGGCGCCGGCAAATTAATCGGCATCCCCGCTTTAGCCTGGCTGGCTAAAAAAGGCGTTGAGGTTTGTTCTTTAAAGGATTGGTCTGATTCTGCTGAGTACTTTTTACCCCGGGCCGATATTTTGATTACCGGTTTAGGCAAGCCGGAGATTGTTAAGGCTGAATGCCTGAAAAACGGAGTTTGCGTTTTTGATGTTGGTTATAATTTAGTTAATGGCAAAATTAAAGGCGATGTTGATTTTGCTTCAGTCAGCAAAAAAGCAGAAATAATCACCCCGGTGCCAGGCGGAATTGGGCCTTTGGTTGTGGCTTGCTTGTTTGAGAATCTGTTCAGGCTTTATGAGAGATCTTTGGTTAATTAAGTTTTGCCAGAAATTGACACGATTTAATTAAGAGTTAAAATTAATCTAAATAATTAAAATAAAAAATATGAAACAATTCCTTATCGCTTTGGTCCTGTTTGGTTTTTTAGGCCAGAGTGCTTATGCGGGTTGGTTTGATCAAGCAGGCGATTTTCTGCTCGGTCAGATTAACCAGGTAGAAAGAGCTTTGGCGCCTGAAAAAATTCAGGAGTTAAAACAGGATTTATTCAAAGTTGAGTCCCAGGAACAGCGCCAGCAAAGACAGGAAATAAAACAGCAGATTCAGGAGCAAAGGCAGGAATTACAGCAAGAGACACAAGAGCAGCGCAAGAATTTGCGCTTAAGGGTTTTGGAAGTTAAAAAACAACCCTTAGCACAGCCTTTGGTGCCGACAGAGGTCAGGCGCGAATTGCTGAATAAAAAAGTTCAGACTCAAGAAGAGTTTTTGCAAAAGCGGGAAGAATGGCGCAACCAAATCCAGCAGCGCCAAGAAGAGTTCAGAGCCCAGATTCAGGAGAATCGGGCCGAACTAAAAACTTATATTGAAGAAAAACGGGTTGCTTTAAAAGAGCAGCTGCAGAATATCCGGGATGAGCGCAAGCAGGCGATTGTTGAGCGAATTGATCAAAGAATAGATGAACTGAATCAAAGAATGACCAATCATTTTTTGGCAGTTTTGGAAAAACTGGAAACCGTTTTGGAGCGGATTGGTTCCCGGGCCGATAAAGCCGAAGCCAATGGCCTTGATGTTTCCGCGGTTAGGTCAGCGATTACCGAAGCTGAACAGGCAATTGCCGCGGCCAGAACCGCTGTGGCAGAGCAATCAGGGAAGACCTATTTAATTAATATTACTGACGAGGAAAACTTGAAAGCTGATGTTGGCCAAGCCCGTCAAGCTTTGGCTGAAGATCTGAAAGCGGTCAGAGAAGTAATTAAATCAGCTCATGACGCAGTCCGTCGGGCCGCAGTAGCTTTAGCGCAGATTCCTCGGGTTGATGAACTGGAGATTGAGACAAGTCCGACCCCAGAGCCAGCAGATTAAATTAAAACTAATAAACTAAAACTATGAATAAGAAAAAAATTCTTTTGGCAATCGGACTGGTTGTTCTTTTGCTTGGTATCGGGCTTTATTTTTACTGGCAAACGAACCGGCAAAAAGGTTTAGAACAAGCAGTGCCGTCAGCTGAACCGATTCCATTGGAAGAGATAACCAGCGGCGACACCAGTTCAGCGATCCAGCAGGAGATTGAGAATATTGATTTGGGCGATCTGGACAGCGAACTCCAAGCGATTGACCAGGAACTGGAAAATCTATAGAAACTTTGACCCTGGTTGAATATTTATGTGTTTAAACGAGTGGGGCGGAATAGTCACCATTTTCAACTTTTAGCTATTTTCCAGAGTTTTTGGTAATCTATTTTGGGTCGGGACTCACTCGAAGAGAAATTAATTGTCCAGGATTTGATTTTTATTGCAATGAATTATTATTTATCAGTTTTAAAAAAATACGCGGAGTTTAATGGACGCGCCCGTAGAGCAGAGTATTGGTATTTTGTTCTATTTAACGCCATTATTATTTTTGGGTTAAATTTAGTAGAAACTTTGTTTGGTGGCGGAGGTATTTTGAGCGGGATTTATCAGCTAGCTGTGATAGTTCCAACTATTGCGGTCGGTGTCCGCAGAATGCATGACGTTAATAAGAGCGGTTGGTTCCTTTTAATTCCGATTTATAATTTTATCTTGACAGTTATTGATGGGACGAGGGGTGATAATAAATATGGCCCTGATCCAAAAGCAACAGGCACCAACGAGAATGTTGTTGTTTCCCAAAATTAAAAACTAGACTCGCCCCGTGGTAAACACGGGGCGAACCCTTGGTGGACCGTGCGAGAATTGAACTCGCGTCTCCCGCGTGCAAGGCGGGTGCACTGCCACTATGCTAACGGCCCCAAATCTCCAGCAGAATGAACAAAGCGCGGTGTTCTGCCAGCTGAACTACGAGCCCGGATTGGATTTAGCTTAGCTTAAATATTTTGGTTTTTCAATAAACAACCCCGCCACGTCAAACGTGGCGGGGTTGTTTATTGTATCCAATTAAAGCTATTTTTGAGGCAAAAATCTCATCATTGTGGTGCCGCAATCAGGGCAAACGCCTTTCATTGCCGGTCTGGTTTTGCCGCCTCTGGCATTGACCTTGGTTTCTTTGGCGTCTTTCATCTCTTTTTTTGCCTTGCATCTGACGCAGTATGCTTCCATAATTTTGTTTTAATGGCTTAATTCTTACTTAATAATAAACTATTTTTTAGATTAGTCAAATTTAATTCAGGTTTGGTCTTCTAAAGCAGTTTGAGCAGTAATTTCATTTTTGTTTCTTAAAATCTTAAAGCTGATTGGTTTGCCTTGATTCTTTTTCCTTAAAATCTGCTTTAAGCTGTTTTTCTGGGTGATTTTTTCATTGTCTGCTTCCAAAATGATGTCGCCTTCTTTTAAGCCGGCCCGGTCAGCCGGGCTATGGGGGATAACGCCTTGGCCGTCCGGTTCTGGCTCGCGCAAAATATAAGCGCCGTAATCAACCGGCAGGTTGTATTTTTGTTTAAGATCTTTATTTAAAGTAATATAGCGGATGCCAAGATAAAACCGCTTAATTTTGCCGAATTTTTTAATATCCGCCAAATCCTGTTTAATTAAGTCTATCGGGATGGCAAAGCCAATGTTTTCATAGCTGTTAATCATCGCGGTGTTAATTCCAATTGCTTTGCCGGATAAATTAATTAACGGTCCTCCGGAGTTGCCCGGGTTGATTGCTGCATCGGTCTGGATTAAACCTCTTAACTCAAAAGTTTGGTGATAAGCTTCGTCAGTAGCTAAGATATTCCGCGACAAGCCGGAAACAATTCCTGTGGAAACAGTCTTGTGTAAACCTCCGAGAACATTGCCAATGGCAATTACGGCTTCACCCAACTCTAATTTTGCCGAATTACCGAGTTTAATAAAAGGAGTTTTTTCTTTGGTTTTAATCTGAAGCAAAGCAATGTCATTGATTGGGTCGCGGCTAATCACTTCAGCGTAATATTTTTTTCCGTTCCAATTAAGCCAATAATCGCCGGCAGTTTCAAAAACTACATGCCGGTTAGTGGCAACCAGTCCGGAATTGTTGATAAAAAATCCTGAACCGGTTTCCAATTCGGTTAATTCTTGCTCTGTTGTTTTGTCCGCCAGATCGCCGATTTCCTTTGTCGGTTTGATTAAAATGATGCTGGCAACTGCCGGAGAGATTTTCTTAATAATTTTTGGAACTGAAGCCATTTTATTTAGTATAGCAAAACTTGTTTAAATTAAAACAATTTTGACTTTAGGGTTTGGCCGTGATAGATTATTTTAATTAACTAATAAATCAATGGAAAAACTGAAAAAACTTTTTAAAGAAAATAGTTTAAGCATTTTTGCTTTACTGGTTATGGGAGGAATTGTTTATTTGGCTGTTTCCCAGAGCCGCGTCCCTAAACAAGTAAAGCCGGCAATAGCAGAACCGCCCGGCTCCGGTCAATTAGCGAGCAATCCGAACATAGATGGTTGGCCGTTTTTGGGTAATCCAGACGCCAAAGTGGTTTTTGTTGAGTTTGGCGACTACCAATG
This sequence comes from Patescibacteria group bacterium, assembly GCA_040753135.1. Lineage (NCBI taxonomy): Bacteria > Patescibacteria group bacterium. The sequence goes on from JBFMGR010000001.1 coordinate 13,777, forward strand.
CGGTTTTTGCGGCCGGTTTAATCAAGAAACTTTACCCGAATTAAAAGAAAAGTACATTGATACCGGCAAGATTAAGTTTGTTTATAAGGATTTCGTTATTTTTGGCGAGATTTCTAAGCTGGCAGCCCAGGCAGCCCATTGCGCCGGCGATCAGGGCAAATTTTTTGAGTACCATGATGAAATTTTTAACAACCAAGCCGATGGCTTAAATTCGGAATTGCTAAAAAATATTGCCAGCGACCTCGGTTTAAATAGTCAGGAATTTGATTCCTGTCTTGACTCCGGTAAATATGCCGATAAGGTGGATCAGTCAACCAATGAGGGCATTAGTTTCGGAATTGAAGGGACGCCAACCTCATTTATTAATGGCCAGCCGGTTCTTGGCGCCCAAGGACTTTCTGCTTTTGAGACAATCATTGATCCGCTTTTAGAAAGTAATTAAGAATAATTTAAAAAAGTTATGGAAGTAAAGATTTATACCACTTCAACCTGTCCTTATTGCCAGATGGCAAAGGCATTTATGAAAGAAAACGGAATTGAGTTTCAGGAGATTAATGTAGCTGAAGATCAGCAGGCGTTGACCCAGATGGTTCAAAAAAGCGGCCAGATGGGCGTGCCGGTAATTGAGATAGATGGCCAGATTGTGGTTGGTTTTGACCGGCCAAAATTAGCCCAATTGCTGGGAATTTAAAATCCTAAATTCTAATCTTTAAATAATATTAATCGGGCGCTTCCGATATGAAAGTAGATTTCCCTTTACTTAAAGCCATTTTTGATTTTGGTTGTTGGAATTTGTTTAGAAATTAGGAATTAGATATTGGGATTTTCAGTTTTATGTTTGAGGTAATTATTATTGGCGCTTCAGCGGCCGGAATTTCTTCAGCAATCTATCTTTCGCGACGGGGGATTAAACCGCTGATTTTAGGTTTTGAGCTTGGCGGAGAGATGGCTTTGTCAGGCGAAGTGGGGAATTATCCCGGCTTTGGTCAAACCAACGGAGTTGAGTTAACTGAAAAGTTTTTAAGCCATTTAAGGCAGTATCAGGCAGAGCCGGTTTTGGGGGTTAAGATAACCGGCCTGAAAAAAGCTGATGACGGTTTTACGGTTGAGGGCTGGAAAGATTCAGAAGCTAATCAGGTTAAATATCAAGCTAAAGCTGTGATTATCGCTTCGGGCGCTCATCCAAGAGAGTTAAATGTGCCCGGAGAAAAAGAGTTGCGCGGTAAAGGCGTGAGTTATTGCACTGTTTGTGACGGGCCGTTGTTTAAAGATAAAGTCGTGGTGATTATCGGCGGCGGCGATTCAGCCAATGAAGCCGGAATAATGATGAACGAAATTGCTCAAAAAACTTATCTGATAACGAAAAATCCGGAGATGAAAGGCGACCCGTCTTTGATCAGGCGTTTGAAAGAGTCAAAGAATGTTGAGATTATTCCGAAAGCGATGACAGAAAAAATTCTTGGCGACGGTTTTGTTTCCGGAATTGAGTATAAAGACCTGAGTTCAGGAGAAACAAAAACAATTCAGGCGCAGGGCGTGTTTATTCATATCGGTATGATCCCGAACTCGGATTTTGTTATGCCGGAATTGGCTAAAAATGAGCGGGGCGAGATTATTATTGATAAGTTTTGCCGGACCAATCTTCCCGGAGTTTTTGCTGCCGGGGATATCACTGATGTTCAGTATAAGCAGATCGGGATTGCGGTTGGTCAAGGAATCTGCGCCGGCTTATCCGCGGTTGATTATTTGAATAAACTGGACTAACTGAATTAATTAGTTTTTTCCGCCTTTCTTTTTTATCTCGCTTGATCTTGTTTTATCTTACTTCTATACTCTAGAGTATAGAAGTAAGGCGTTTTGTTCAATTTAAATAAACTGTTAAATTCACAGTAAAATAATATGCCAAGAAAGCGGCCGGAAACAATTGAAGAAATTGAAAGAAAAAGAATTTTAAATCAGTTTTGGACCATGGTCTCTCTTTTGGGAACCAAAGAAGAGGCGAAAAACTTTTTTAAAGACTTATTAAGCGAAACCGAAGCATTGATGCTGGCCAGGCGAATTGAAATTGCCCGATTGTTATTGCAAAACTGGAGTTATGAGGAGATTAAAAAAGAGCTTTCTACTGCTGCGGCCACAATCGCTTCGGTCCACCGCTGGCTTGAAGGCGGTTTTGGCGGTTACCAGAAGGAAATGAAAAAAATGGAACAAGTTGTATATGAAGAAGAAGCCGAGGCGCTGAAAAAAATTGAAGCCAATCATCCCTTTACCGGGATTGAATGGATGAAAAGAAAATATCCGTTCCATTTTCTTTTGGTGAGTCTTTTACAATTTGGGATTAAAGAAGATAAAAAGAAAAAAAGCCCTACGCCTACGCCTAAGCCTAAGAGGTAATTTTTAATTTTTACCCTACTTCTATACTCTAGAGTATAGAAGTGGGTAGTTTATGGCTGTTAGTTGATAAATGTTAGTTTGTGGCTGTGTTTTAACCGCAGACATCTGTCGGTTTATTAGTTGATAATTGATTATTAATTTTAATTATTGATAATATTGATAATAGATTATGTTTTGTCTGGTTTTAGATAATCTTCGCAGCGCCCTCAATGCTGGGGCGATTTTCCGGACCGCTGACGCTGTTGGCGTTGAAAGAATTTATCTTTGCGGCATCACCCCGCGCCCAAGCCAATCAGGTCGGGCAGGCAAAGATCTGGCTAAGACCGCTTTGGGAGCGGAAAAGCATCTTGCTTGGGAATATAAAAAGCGCGCTGGCGATGCGATTAACCAGTTAAAAAAACAAAGGTTTAAGATTATTGCTTTGGAGCAGGATAAAAAAGCGGTTGATGTTTTTAAGTTTCGGCTAGGCAAAAAGCAAAAAATCGCTCTGGTTTTGGGCAATGAAGTTAGGGGCATTTCTAAAAACATCTTGAAAAAATGTGATAAAATAATTTATATTCCGATGTTCGGCAAAAAAGAATCTTTAAATGTTGCTGTGGCATTTGGAATAGCAAGTTATTGCCTAAAATTCAGAAAATGAATTTTAGCAAGCCCTAAATCCAAAATCCTAAACCCTAAATAAATTCCAATAACCGAATCTTAAATTCTTAAACAGCTTAAAATTTTTAATATTTCGAATTTAGTTATTATTTAGAAATTAGATATTAAAAATTAGGATTTCCTAAATTTATTAAAAACAAATTTATGGCTGATTGCGTTTTTTGCAAAATCGTTTCCGGCGAGATTCCGTCAATAAAGATTTTTGAAGATGAAAAAACTCTGGCCTTTTTAGATATTAATCCTTTAACCTACGGCCATTGCTTGATAATTCCTAAAGAGCATTATGAAGATGTTTTTGATATTCCGTTTGATGGTTTGAAAACGGTGATTTCAAACGCGAAAACTCTGGCTAATAATATTAAAAGTTCTCTCTCTGCCAAGGGCGTTAATTTGGTTAATGCCTCTGGAGAAGCGGCCGGCCAATCAGTGCCGCATTTCCACATTCATATTATCCCTAGATACGAGGATGATAAATTAGAGTTTAATCAATGGTGGCAGTCTAAAGCTAAACAAGCCGGTCCCGAAGAACTAAAAAAATTGGCCGAGCAAATTAAAAAAGATAATTATAGGAATTAAAAAATTATGACTAAACCTTTGAGGATTGCGATTAATGGTTTTGGCCGGATCGGCCGGCTGGTCTTCCGATTGGGGTTTGGCGATCCGGATTTTGAGTTTGTTGCTTTAAACGATCTGGGCGAACCGGAAAATATGCTCTATCTGCTGAAATACGACACTGTTTATGGCAGATACGGGAAAGAATTAGGGATTAAGAATAATGAATTAAGCGTTGGCAAAGCAAAAAGTTCTGCCCAGCTAGTGATCGGCGGCAAAGAATTGCCCCTTTTTCAGGAAAAAGAGCCGCTAAATCTTCCCTGGCAAGAGCTGGACATAGATTTGGTGATTGAGTCAACCGGAGCGTTTGAGTCTTATGAAAAAGCTAAAGTTCACTTGGATGCCGGCGCTAAAAGAATTTTATTGTCTGCGCCGTCAAAAGATGAAGATGGCGAAAATGGCAAAACAGTTTTAATTGGGGTTAATGAAGATGATTTAAAAACTTGTTTGATTTCGTCAAACGGTTCTTGCACGACTAATTCGGCCCATCCGGTGATTCAGATTTTGTCAGAGAAAATCGGGATTAAAAAAGCGATTTTATCAACTGTTCACGGCTATACCGCCACTCAAAATCTTGTTGACGGACCGGTTAAGGGGCACGATTTGAGGCGCGGCCGGGCCGCTGGCCAAAACATTGTTCCGTCAACTACTGGCGCGGCAACCACAGTAACTAAAGCAGTAAAGGAATTGGCCGGCAGGTTTGATGGGATTGCTTTTCGGGTGCCGGTAGTAGCTGGTTCAATTGCAGATATTACTATGTTGATGACGCGGGAGACTACCCCGGAGGAAATTAATCAAATTTTGGAAGAAGCAGCCAAAGAACCGCGCTGGAACAAAATAATGAAAACCACTAACGAGCCGTTGGTGTCCTCAGATATTGTTGGTCAGGCCTATGGCGCGATCGTTGATTTAGGTTTTACTAAAGTCGTTGATGGGGATTTAGTTAAGGTGCTGTCTTGGTATGATAATGAGATGGGGTACACTCGAACATTGATTGAACACGCTCGCGCTATAAAACGAGTTTTATAGCAATTTTCAGTTTTCAATTCTTAGTTTTCATTGAATTTTCAGTTTGAGAATTTTCAAATTGAGTTATTGATTGGGAATTGGAAATTGGTAATTGGGAATTAATAAACTATGTTATACATAATCAGTGATCATCGCGGGTTTGAATTGAAAGAAAAAATCAAACAATATCTTTCAAACAAAGGTATCGAGTTTGAAGACTTGGGCGCTTTTGAATATATCCAGGGCGATGATTATCCTGATTATGCTAAGAAATTGGCAGAGAAAATTTTAGCAGGCAAGGAAAATTTAGGCGTTGCTCTATGCGGTTCAGGCGCGGGAATGACAATCGCTTTAAACCGATTCAGGGGGGTTTTCGCTGGTTTAGCCGCTAATCCGAAAATGGCGCGGGCAAACAAACAAGAAGACAATATCAATGTCTTGGTTTTGCCGGCTAATTTTATTGATGAGAAAACTGCGCTAGAATCAGTTAATGCGTTTTTAATTGCAGAGTTTGATAACGCTGAACGTAGAATCAGGCGGTTGAAAAAAATTGAAGAGTTGAATTAAATCGCGCAAAGAGACAATGAAAATCTATATTGTTGGTTCGGGTGGGGTTGGCGGCTATTTGGGTGCGGTTTTGGCAAAGGCTGGGAATGAGGTAGTCTTTTTAGCTAGAGGCGAGCATTATCAGGCAATCAAAACAAGAGGTTTAGAAGTTAAAAGTGTTGTTGGTGATTTTAGGGTTTACCCGACTCAAGCAGTAAACTCTGTAAAAGAGATCTCTGATCCGGATTTAATAATCTTTGCGGTAAAAACTTATGATACCGAAGGGTTAGCTAAACAGTTGGCTGGTGTTGTTAATGAGAAAACCGCCATTATTACTTTTCAAAACGGGGTTGGTAATGATGAGCAGATAAAACAGTATCTTAATAAAGCAAAGATTTATCCTGGTGTTGTTTATATAATTTCTACTAAAACAAGGCCGGGTTTAATTGAACAAACTGGCGGATTAAGGAAGTTTATTTTTGGCAATAGAAAAAACACCGAGAATTTCGAACTAAAAGAAATAGAACAGATTTTTAAAAACGCTGGCGTTGATACAGTTCTTTCTGGAGAGATAGAATTAGAGCTGTGGAGGAAATTCCTATTTATTCTCCCGTTTTCAGGAATGACAGCGATCTGCCGGAGTCCGATTGGCAAAGTTTTAGCTGATCCGATTACCAATAATCTTTATCAAAAGTGTTTAAACGAAGCTTTATCAGTGGCTAAGGTAAAAGGGGTTAAGTTGGAGCCGGGCTCTTTTGAGAGAATAATGGATATTTCAAAAACTACTGACCCAAATTCAAAATCTTCCCTATTAGTGGATATTGAAAAAGGACGAAAAACTGAGATTGAAACTTTGAATGGTTCATTGGTAAAATTAGCACAGGAGCTGGATATAGAGACGCCGATAAATGAGTTGATTTATGGCGCGATTAAATTATGGGCTTCTGCTTTTTCTTAAATCTAAAATCTGATTTATGATTGAAATTATTCCCTCAATTAACAAATCAACCTGGCCGGAAGTTGAACAAGACATTAAAAAAGCCGAGTCTTTTGCTGACTGGATTGAGTTGGATATCGGCGATGGCAGTTTGGGCCAGGCGAAAACTTGGGACAATCCAGAAGATTTAAAAAGCCTGAAGCTGCTCCGGCCAATTCGGTTTGCCGCTCATTTAATGATAAAAAATCCGGACAAGGTAATTGAAAATTGGATTGGTGCCGGTATTCGGAGAATCATTGTTCAGTACGAAGGGATTGCCGGCGGGCTTTGGGGCAGAAAAAGAAAAAAAACGATTAAACAAATAGCAGACGAGTGCAAAAATAATTGGGTTGAGTTTGGTATTTCAATTTCACCCAAAACTTCAGTGGCAAAATTGCGGCCATTTTTGGGCTCGGTTGATTTGGTTCAGATTTTAGCTGTGCCGATAGGCTTGAGCGGTTATGGGTTTGACGAAAAACAGCTAAGGAAAGCTGAAGAGTTAAGAATTTGGCAAGATCAAATCTTCGGCGAAACCGGATTTGGCTATAAAATTGAGTGGGATGGCGGGGTTGATATTGAAACGGTTAAGAAAATAAAAGCGGCCGGCGCCGAGATTATCGCTTCTACCTCTTTTGTTTTTGGCGCGGCTGAACCGGCTCAAGCAGTTGAGGCGTTGGTAAAAGTGATTAGAGAATAAGCTATGGGGATCAAAGAGCTGGAAAATTTGGCGATTCAGGTTAGAGAAGAGATAATCAAATCTTTAGTTGATGTTGGCTCCGGCCATCCGGCCGGCGCTTTGGGCATTACCGATGTTTTAGTGGCGCTTTATTTCAATGTTTTAAAACACGACCCGAAAAATCCTTTTTGGGAAGATAGAGACAGGATGGTGGTTTCTAACGGCCATATCTGTCCGGGATTGTATGCAGTAATGGCTTATGCTGGTTATTTTCCTAAAGAGGAGCTTTATTCTTTAAGAAATCTGGGCTCTCGTTTACAAGGCCATCCGCACCGGGAATCTTTGCCCGGATTAGAAACCACTTCTGGGCCTTTGGGTTCGGGTTTGTCCCAAGCGATTGGCATGGCTTTAGCCGGCAAGTTAGACAATAAAAAATACGATGTTTTCTGTTTATGTTCTGATGGTGAGATTCAAGAGGGTAATCATTGGGAGGCAGTGATGTTTGCCGCCAAGCACAAGCTTAATAACCTAACCATGATTATTGACCGGAATAATATCCAGATTGACGGTTTTACTGAACAGGTTATGCCCCTAGAGCCGTTAAAAGAGAAATACGAAGCGTTTAATTGGCATGTTTTGGAGATTGATGGCCATAATTATCAGCAGATTATTGACGCCTGTAATGAAGCCAAGGCAATTTTTGAGAAACCGGTGGTGATTATTGCCCACACGATTCCGGGCAAAGGAATTGATTTTATGGAGTTTGATTTTGAGTTCCACGGCAAAACGCCGAGCCCGGGCGAAACAGTTGAGGCGCTAAGAGAATTGAGGACTTTACAGGGGAAGTTGGAAGAAGATTAATGTGCCAGCGAATAATGAATCATGAATTATGAGGATAGTTTTAGCAAAAAATAAAACGCCGGAATTAGGTAGATTCGGCAAGCGAGAATGGGCGTTGGTTAATCCCGAACATTTTGGTAAGGAGATAAATTGGGGTTATGCTAAGAAAAAAGAATTTCGTTTCGTTGCTAAAGAAGGAGAGAAAATTTTAGGCGTCTTAAGCGGACATTATTTGTTGGGAGTAATGTATATTGGTGCTTTAATTGTTTCTCATTTAGAAAGAAGGCGGGGCGTGGGTATCAAATTGATTAGGTATGCTGAAAATTATGCCAGGAAACATAATCTCCATTTGATTTATTTAGAGGCTGGAGCCGATTGGCAAGCGGTTAAATTTTATCGTTCGTTGGGATACAAATCAGTTTTTAGATTCAGAAAGTTTTTTGGCAAAAAGGACTTTTTATTTTTTGTTAAATATTTAAAATAACCCCCGTATGCTTAATAAAAAATTGCACTTGAATGAAAATTTATTTTCTGACAAAGTTGAGAAAAAATCAACCCGGGCCGGGTTTGGTTCTGGTTTAATTAAAGCCGGAGAAAAAAATTCTAATATTGTGGCACTGACCGGTGATTTAATGGAATCAACCAAAATTGATGGGTTTGCGAAAAAATTTCCCGCGCGGTTTTTTGAGAGCGGTGTGGCTGAACAAAATATGATTACGATTGCTTCGGGTTTAGCCGCGTCCGGCAAGATTCCGTTTGCCGCTTCTTACGCAGTTTTTTCTCCGGAGAGGAACTGGGAACAGATTAGGACGACAATTGCTTATAATAATGTGCCGGTTAAGATAATCGGCGCCCATACAGGTTTATTAACTGGCCCGGACGGAGCTACTCATCAAGCTTTAGAGGATATTGCTTTGATGAGGATTTTGCCGAATTTAGAAGTGATTGTCCCGTGCGATTATTTTGAGGCAGAAAAAGCAACTTTAGCGATAACAGAAACTAACAAACCGAGTTATCTCCGGTTAACTCGGCCAGATATTCCAATAATTACCACAGAAAAAACTCCGTTTGAGATTGGCAAAGTCCAGGTGTTTTGGCAAACAAAAAAACCGCAAGTAACCATTATTGCCGCTGGAGAGATGGTTTATTACTCACTTTTGGCAGCTCGGGAATTAGGGGGAGAAGGTATAGAGGTAGAGGTAATTAATTTATCAACAGTCAAGCCGCTAGACACAAAAACAATTTTAGAGTTAGTGGAAAAATCAGGCAGGGTAATTACTGTTGAAGATCATCAGGTTGCCGGTGGTATGGGCTCAGCGGTGGCAGAGTTTTTGGCTGAAATTTGTCCGGTGCCGATTAAATTTATTGGCGTTCGCGATCAGTTCGGTCAGTCAGGCCAACCGGAAGAGTTGTTAAATTATTATGGTTTGAACGTAGAAAACATTAAAAAAGCAGTGAAGGAAATACAAAAACATCATCAGGATCGGTAAACACTCTGACAATTAAGTCTTTTGAGCTTTTTCAATTTCTTGCTTTAATCTCTTTTTTAAGAGCCAGGGGGTAAACAGACTATATTTTTGGCCCCCAGAGGTCTCAATTAAAACCTCCGGAGTCCAGATAGCCGCTAATTTAACCGAAGAGATTTCTTTTAGAGGGATGGAAACTTCTCCCAAGATTCCCCAGAGAGCTTGATAAATAATCTTATCTTTAAAAATTTCAGTTTTATTCCCAAGAAATGAGACTTGAAAATTTGGTTTGTCCATATTTTTAGTTTATAATAATTATAACCTATTTATTGCCTTTGGTTTATGGCTAAATTTGATGTAATTTCAATCGGCACCGCGACTTTTGATGTTTATTTAAAAGGATACAAAAGTTTAGAAATCAGCCAGCCGAAAGGGTTGAGTTTGCAATGTTTTCCTTTGGGCGGCAAGTTAGAAATAGAGAGCTTGAGCTATGGTTCGGGCGGCGGCGCGACCAATGCCGCTGCAACTTTTGCCAAACAAGGTTTAAAAACCGCTTGCATTTCTGAAGTCGGGCGAGACGAGTTTGGCGAACTGATTAGGCAAGAGCTTAAAAAAGAAAAAGTCGAACCAGTCTTTTCTCTTAACAGGAAAATTCCTACGGCTTTTTCGGCAATTTTTATTAATTACTCTGGCGAACGGACAATTTTTGTCTTCCGGGGCGCGGCTTCGGATTTGACTTTAAAAGAAATTCCTTTTGAAAAATTAAAAACCAGCTGGGTTTATTTAGCTCCGGGCGGAATTCAGTTTAAGACTTTTGAGAAAATCGTTTCTTATTTTCACAATCAGGGGGTCAAGATTGCTTTAAATCCTTCAAAAGCCCAGATCCGGCTGGGCATGGTTAAGCTTAAAAAAATTCTGAACTCGGCTGATGTTTTACTTTTAAATCAGGAAGAAGCGGCTTATCTGACCGGGGTTAAATATGAAAACGAAAAAAAAATTTTTCAGAGTTTAGATAAAGTAGTTCCCGGGATTTTGGTAATGACTGAAGGACCAAAAGGCGTGAAGGTCTCCGATGGCTATCATTTATGGCGAGCAGAGATATTTAAAGATAAAAGAGTGGTCGATCGGTCCGGGGCTGGCGATGCTTTTGGCTCTGGTTTTGTCGCCGGCTTAATCCGCAAAAAAGAAGAGTGTAAAAAAGGCATTTGCGGCTTGAAAAACATTGCTTATGCGATTCGTTTGGGTTCAGCCAATGCCACCTCGGTAGTGGAGTCATTGGGAACCAAAGCCGGGGTTTTAACCAAAAAGCAGTTTGAGGCAACTAAACGCTGGAAGAGTTTAAAGATTAAAACAGAAAAAATATAAAATGGAAGGATATAAAATTCTTGCCAAGATTTTGCGGACCGACCAAGATATTATTAAAAACTTGGAACAGAAAACAGAAAAAATCACCGGCAAAACCGGGGTTTTAGACAAGGTTATTTCAGAAAACCAGAGTTTGATTGAGAAAAAATTGATCAGTTTTGGTTTAAATCCAAACCGCTCGTTAAAACAGATTGTTTTGAGCTTGTTAAACCGGGTTAAAAAAGACGAAGAAAAAATCAGCCAGCTTTTTAGCGGTTTGAACTTGGCAAGCCAGCAGGATTGCCAAAAAATTCTTGAGTTTGCCGATAAACTTCTGGGTTTTAGCGAGGGCTATTTTCTAAAAAAAGAAAAAGCTAAGGAGCTGTTAAGAAACAAGCCTCCGGAAAATATCTTAAAATTTTTAGGCTATTCTGATATTGAACAAGCTTTGGCAAACGAGGATTTGTTTGAGCTATTTGCCAGTCTCCGATTTGGCGAATCAAATCAGTGGTTGAATCGGGAATTTTTTAAGCAATATGAGAGTTTAACTCCGGCAGATTTTGAAAAGCGGAAAATTCATTATTTTGCCTTTTCAGAAAAATTTGCCCCGTTGGCAAAAGAGTTTATTGCTAAAAAATACCATAACCTTTCCCATCTAAAAGAGTTAGGAACAATCTTTATTGTCCCAACCGAATATCTAATTGGTCCGGGGCAACTGATGAAAATTTTTTCTTTGAGCTTTCATTATTTTTACGAAGTCAAGTTTTATTCCGAGCTGATTGAAAAATACTCTGGCGATTCAAATTTTAAAGATAAGTTGGTCTCGCTTTTGCGCGGCGATGTGGCTGAGCCAAAAATTAATTTAAAAACCAATGATTGGCTGGTGACTCAAAGGTATTTAGAAAAAGACGACTCTTATGAAATTGGCTTGATTGTACCGCATATTAATCCCGAATCAATTCATTGGTCAAGAGCCCAAAACCGGATTGCTAAAATTAACCCCGAATTTGAGTTTTGGCACAACTTAGATTGGGTCGGCGGTTACTTTGAAGACGAAATCGGCGCTGACACTTTGGTGAGTTTTAATTTGGTCGATCTGGCAATGAGTTTAGCGGACAAAGACAAAAAGGTGTTTTATACTTATCACCAGCGCGAAGCGTTGTGGAACAAAATTTTCCAGGAATATTTTGGCGAAGAAGCTTTAGAAAAATTAGCCAAAGAAAATATTATCAGCGCCAGAATTAAGTTTTAATTTTTTATGGGTTTTGGATTTAAACCTCCGGAAAATACGGGTTATCAGTTTGAAAAACCAGCAGTTAAAGCTTTGGCAGACAAGATGATTAGGGTTTCTCAAGGCCGGCCAAACTGGGACAAACTGGTTAAGCTTATGGTTAAGGCAAAAAGATTAGTTGATGCTTATGGAGCGAGGGACAGAGATCTTCACCGAGGGATTTTTCAAAATTTAGACAGGGTTAAAAATGATGACTGGTTAAGCGCCTTTAATTTTTTGGTCCATATTATTATACACCCGGAAACTGCCTCAGGAACATTAAATGAGTTGGCTGAATCCCCCGGATCTTTTCCTTGGTTAAGAAAATTTTTGTCCTTAAAAGATGCGGCTAAAGCAGTTGAAGAATTAAAACAAAAATTAGGCATATGAATTTAAAAAATTATTTAGACCAAGCAGTTGAGAATAAAAAAGCCATTGGCCATTTTAATGTTTCTAACTGGGAAGGAATTCGGGCAGTTAAAGAGATTAGTCGGGAATTAAACCAACCAATTATTATCGGCGCGTCAGAAGGCGAAGCCGAATTTTTAGGCATTAAAGAGATTTCCGCTATTGTCCGGCATTTCCGCCAGACTTATAATCTGCCGCTGTTTTTAAACGCAGACCATTTTAAAGATTTGGGAAAAATCAAGCAGGCCGCTGAAGCGGGTTTTGACGCAATTTTATTTGACGCGGTTGAGTTTGATTTAGAGGAGAACATTAAAAAAACAAAACAGGCAGTTGAGCTGGTTAAATCAATCAATCCGGATATTTTAACCGAGGGCGAGCTGGGCTATATTGGTTTTGGCTCAGTGGTTCGGGAGCAACTGCCAGAAGGCGCGGTGGTTTCAGAAGAACAAATGATTAAACCGGAACAAGCAAAAAGATTTGTTCAGGAAACCGGAGTTGATTTGATTGGGCCGGGCGTGGGCAATATCCACGGCATTGTTAAAGGCTACAAAGAAAACCTTTCTTTTCAAAGGATTCAAGAGATTAAAGATGCTGTTCCGGCATATTTAGTTCTTCATGGCGCTTCTGGGATAGACAATCAATCAATAGCAAAAGCAATTCAGGCCGGGGTTAGCATTGTTCATATAAATACTGAACTGCGCTTGGCTTGGAAAAACGCCTTGGAAAAATCTTTGGAGGAAAATCCAAAGGAGATTGCGCCATATAAAGTTTTGCTGCCGGCAGTGGAAGAAATAAAAGCTGTTATTAAAGAAAAAATAGCAGTTTTTAATGGCAGAGAATGAAAAAATTTTCGTTCCGGCTGATTATTTTTTCTGGTTTTTAATCGGAATTATCAGCAATGTTTTTTTGCTTTCTTTTTTCAGCATTAAAATCTGGCAGATTTTGTTGGGCGCAGTTGTTTTGATTATTTTTTTGTTATTAGTCAGGCCGCAGTTTAGCTGGTTGGCAGTTAGTTTTTTGGCTGGTTTTATTTTAGCTTTATTAAGAATTATTTTTGTTCCGGAAATTAATTTTTCTTTAATTTCGGCCGACTCGAGATCTTATCTTGTAAATCTTCGGGGTCAGCTTTCTTTAGCTTTAGGCCGGATTTTTCCAGAACCAGCAGCTGGTTTTAGCCAGGGAATTATTACCGGCAGCCAGGGAGTTAAGTTTGAACCTGATTTTTGGCAGGCGCTGAAAATTACCAGCACTGCTCATTTGATTGCGGTTTCAGGTTATAACATTACTATTGTGGCCAGATTTATTACCCGGCTTTTGTCTTGGTTGACAGTCCATCGGAAACTGATCTGGCTGTTTGCTTTAGCCGGAATCTTTGTTTTTACTGTTTTTGTTGGCGCGCCGATCTCTGCGGTTCGGGCCGGAATTATGGCCGCTTTAGTGGTTATAGCCGAAAGATTTAGCCGCCAGCAAAATACCAAGATTGCTTTTGCTTTTGTTTTGGGGCTGATGGTTTTGATTGACCCCTTGTCTTTAAGATATGATTTAAGTTTTCAACTTTCATTTTTAGCTGCTTTTGGAATTTTCTATCTGGCGCCGGTTTGGTTTAAACAGAAACACGGAGAAGAAAAGAACTGGATTTTGGAGTTAAAGAAAATCGCGGCTGAAACCTTATCTGCCCAGGCAATGGTTTTGCCGATCTTGATTTATAATTTTGGCAGTTTGTCGCTGACCGGTATGCTGGCAAACTTTTTGGTTTTGCCTTTAATTCCTTTAGCAATGAGCTTGAGTTTTTTGTCCGGTTTGGGATTTTTGGTTTATCCGGCTCTCGGGCAGACAATCGGTTTTCTAAGCTTTCCCTTGCTTAGTTTGATTATTGAGATAATCCGGGGTTTTGCTCGTTTTCCCTTAGCCGGCATTTCTGGGATTTTTATTGCGCCGCTGTTAATAATAATTTACTATGGTTTTATTGGTTTAATTATTAAAAAATCCCCTTAGCGTGCCGAATAATTGGAAGTTTTATTTAATCTTAATTTTGGTTTTTGCTAATTTCTCTGTTTTTGGTGTGATTTTAAGGGGCCTAGCGGTTGAAGAGCCGAGTGTTTATTTTTTGCCGGTTGGCCAAGGCGATGCGGCTTTGTTGACAATTCAAAAAAATAATATCTTAATTGATGCCGGACCGTCATCAAAGATTGTTAATCAGCTGGACGGAATAATCCCGCTTTATAACCGGAAGATAGACTTATTGTTTATTTCTCACCCGAACATAGATCATTTTGGCGGGGTTTTTGAACTGGCAAAAAGGTATAAAATCAGAGCAGTATTTTTGAACGGCGTCCGGACAGAACAGGGCAGCTATAAAAACTTGATTAATCTGATAAAAGAACAGCAGATACCAATAATCTACGCCCGGCGGGGCCAAGAAATAAGTTTTTTAACCGGGCAAGAAAAAGAGGCAAAATTTGTTATTCTTTGGCCCGGTTTAGAGCTGAAGTCCGGAGCGCTTATTAAAGATAAGCAGTTAAATGATACCTCAATTGTTGGTTTGTTTTCTTATCAGGGTCTTCAGGGGCTGTTTACCGGTGATATCTCGACTAAGGCAGAAAAAGCGCTTTTGGCGAGTTTGCCTGATGTTGATTTTTTAAAAGTGCCGCATCACGGTTCAAAATATTCGAGTTCAGAGGTTTTTCTTGAGAAAATTAGGCCTGAAATTGCGGCAATCGGAGTGGGCAAAAATTCTTATGGCCACCCAACCCCAGAAGCTTTAAGCCGGCTGAAAGCTATTGGCGCTGAAGTTTTCCGGACCGATGTTGACGGACTGGTCAGGATTTTTTGGCAAAATAACCAGATAAACTTGACAACTGATTAAACAAGGATAATAATCTATATTAAAGACCGTGAAGCGGCAAACACCGCTGAGTCAGGGGAAGAAATCCTTAGGAAAGTAGAACCCCTCGGAGAGCGTCCGTTATCACGCAGACCGTGGGAATCGGGATAAGTCAAAAATAGGGTGGCACCGTGCTTAATAAATTGATAATAAAAAGCACCCCTAAGATATGGCACTTGTTGGCATAATTTAGGGGTGTTTTTTAATAAAGATATGGAAAGGATATCAATTAATCAAACAAAGAATAAAATGGGCCAGGAAGTTTTTGTTGCCGGCTGGATTAATTCAAGACGAGACCATGGCAAGCTGATTTTTATTGATTTACGAGACCGGTCAGGAATCTTGCAAGTGGTTTTCGCTCCGGACAATCAGCAGCTTCATCAAACCGCGGACAAACTTCGGTCAGAATGGGTAATTGGCATTAAAGGGAAAATCAATCAGAGGCCAAAAGGGATGGAAAATCCGGAGTTAGAAACCGGCCAGATTGAACTTCAGGCAAAAGAGTTGGTTGTTTATTCAGAAGCGAAAACTCTGCCGTTTTTGGTTGAAACTGACGGTAAAGAGGTTTCTGAAGAGCTTAGATTAAAGTATCGGTATCTAGACCTTCGGAGAAAAAGAATGCAGGAGAATCTTGGGTTAAGACATCAAGTTGAGCTGTTTATGAGAGAATGGCTAACAGCAAGAGGTTTTATAGAAATTGAAACCCCGATTTTAACCAAATCAACTCCAGAGGGAGCTAGAGATTATGTTGTTCCTTCAAGAGTTGAGCCAGGAAAGTTTTATGCCTTGCCTCAATCGCCCCAGCAGTATAAGCAGTTATTAATGGTAGCTGGTTTTGAAAAGTATTTTCAGATTGCCCGATGTTTAAGAGACGAGGATCCGAGAGGGGATCGCCAGCCAGAGTTTACCCAATTGGATATTGAGATGAGTTTTGTTAATGAAGAAGAGGAAATTCTTTCATTGGTGGAACAGCTTTTTATTGAGATGGTTCAGAAGCTGGTGCCGGGAAAAACCATTAGCCAGATTCCTTTTCCGAGAATTTCTTATCAAGAAGCAATGGAGAAATATGGCTCGGATAAACCGGATTTAAGAAAAAACAAAAACGACCCGAATGAATTAGCCTTTGGCTTTGTTGTTGATTTTCCGATGTTTGAGTGGAAAGAAACAGAAAAAAGATGGGATGCGGTTCATCATCCTTTTACTATGCCTAAAGCAGATAGCGCTGAGGATTTTTGGCAAAAATTTAAAACTGATCCCGGAAAAATTTTAGCCAAGCAGTATGATTTTGTTTTGAATGGTTATGAGATTGCCGGCGGGTCGTTGAGAATTCATAACGCCGATCTTTTGGCAGCCGTTTTTGAGGCGATGGGGAATAAAAAACAGGAAATAGAAAATAAATTTGGCCATATGTTGGAGGCGTTTTCTTACGGTGTGCCGCCCCATGGTGGGATTGCGCCTGGAATTGATCGATTAATTATGATTTTGCAGAATGAGCCAAGCATCAGGGAGGTATTTGCTTTTCCAAAAACCGGTGATGGCCGGGATTTGATGATGGGAGCGCCGTCAGCGATAGACGAGGCGCAGTTAAAAGAGCTGAAGCTGAAAATAGAAAAATAAAGCGATGCTAATTTACGGAGGTATCTGAATTTACAGATGCCGGAGATTTAAATTTATAATTAATCTTTCAATGAAGTTTTATGAATAATTATAAGCAAGAAAGAACATTGGCAGTAATTAAACCGGACGGAGTCCAAAGGGGCTTGATCGGCGAAGTGATTAAAAGGTATGAAAGAAGCGGCTTGAAACTGATTAGTTTGAAATTAATTGTTCCGACCGAAGAGTTAATAGAGAAGCATTATTTGGTTGATCCGGATTGGAAGAAAAAAGTCGGAGAAAAATCTATTCAGGCGTATAAAGATAAAGGTTTGGAGCCTGCGGAAACAGAACCGGGGAAAGCCGGTGAGAAAGTTTTAAACAGCTTGAAAAAATATTTAAGCTCCGGGCCGGTCGTGGCAATGGCTTGGCAAGGAATGAACGCCGTTAAGATTATTAGAAAAATTACCGGCGGAACCGAGCCATTAACTTCAGATGTCGGCACGATTCGGGGCGATCTAACAATTGATTCTTATCAAGTGGCTGATATTGACGGACGGGCAGTAAGAAATTTGATTCACGCTTCTGGCTCAGTTGAAGAAGCAGAAAAAGAAATTGGCTTATGGTTTGGGCAAAAAGAGCTGGTTAATTACCGTTTGGTTGGCGAGTCAATTCTTTATGATGTTAATTTAGACGGGATTTTGGAGTAATCAGAAATTAAGGCGAGTCAAATTGGGGATATTTTTTGCTTATTAATTCTTGATTTTTTATTCATTGAGCTGAAAGAAAAATTTCTTTATAATATAAGAGGCTCTCGTGGTTAAACCTGGGCTAAGTAAGTCCAAATCGGGAGGCCAACAGCGCTCCGATATAATGTCGGAGTTGAGGCCACCCACCTGGTAAGAGCCAGGTCTTAGCGCGAGGGCCCTTTTATATTTGCTTAGAATGGTATAATTTTTTTATGCATTTGTTTCAAATATTAATTTTGTCTGTAATCGAGGGGTTGACTGAGTTCCTGCCGATTTCTTCCACGGCGCATTTAATGATTTTTTCCAAACTTTTAAGCCTGGAGCCAACCGAGTTCTTAAAAACTTTTGAGATTGTAATTCAACTTGGAGCAATCAGCGCAGTTTTGTTTTTATATTTTAAAAAGATATTTTCCAATTTTGGTTTAATTAAAAAAATCGCTATCGGTTTTTTGCCAACCGGAATAACCGGTTTATTTTTTTATTCTTTATTTAAATTTTGGCTCGGCCGGATTGATTTAGCCCTGGCAATGCTTTTTATTGGCGGCGCGTTTTTGGTTTTACTTGAGAAGTTTTTTAAAGAAAAGAATAAAACCGAGATAAGTTTAAAAGACGCTTTTTTAATTGGTTGCGGGCAAACTTTGGCAATGATCCCCGGAGTTTCCCGGGCTTTGGCAACAATTATCAGCGGAATGTTTTTGGGTTATTCTAGAAAAACTGCAGTTGAGTTTTCTTTTTTGCTGGCTTTGCCGACAATGTTAGGGGCAGTGAGTTTGGATTTATATAAAAATTATTCATTGTTTAGTTTTTCTGATTGGCGGATTTTAGGATTGGGATTTTCTTTGGCGTTCTTGAGCGCCTTGTTCGGGGTGAAGTTTTTATTAAGACTGATTCAGAAGAATAATTTTTTGGCTTTTGGCTGGTATCGGATGGCGTTTGCGCTTTTGATGTTTTTGATTTTCTTTTAACCCATAATTTTTTAATTTTGCTAAAATAGACTTAAGCGTTTAATTGCTTAAATTATGAACCAAATCACGGCAACTCTAGCAGTAGAGCAAGGCTCGCTGCGGGGCAAGCATTTTAAGTTATAAATAATCATGAACAGAGGAATAGCGACTTTTACATTGGATTACGGAGTTTGCCCGCCCTGGCTGTTCCAACGGATGGTTAAACTGGGCCGGTCAATGATTGAGGTGATGATTGATGAGTTCGGTCCGGATGAGTTTGTCAAAAGAATCGGTCAGCCGGCCTGGTTTCAGTCATTGGGAACTGTTTTGGCTTTTGATTGGAACGCTTCTGGTTTGACCACAATTTTAACCGCGGCATTAAAAGAGGCGATTCGCGGGCAGGAGCGGGATCTGGGCGTGTTTATCTGCGGCGGCAAAGGCAAAACCTCAAAAAAGACTCCAGAAGAGATAAAAAACTGGAGCGGGAATATTGATTTTTCAGAAAAAGCCACCCGTCAGTTGGTTTTTAGCTCAAAGATGGCCGCCAAGGTTGACAGCTCTTTAATTCAAGATGGGTTTCAGATTTATCACCACAGCTTTTTCTTTTCTAAAAACGGCGCCTGGACTGTGGTTCAGCAGGGAATGAATATTCAAAATCAAACTGCCCGACGTTATCACTGGTCAAGCTCGCTAAAAGAAAATTTTGATTTTGTTGATAAGCCGCATTTAGGCATTGTCAGCCAGATAAGAAAAAAATCAGTGCTGGATCTAACCGCGAAAATCAGCAATAAAAATCGGGAGTTAAGCTTGAATTTGGTTGACGGCGGCTTTAAGTCAGTAATGAAAAATTTTAAGGTTTTAGATTATTATCAAACGCCATTAAGCCAATCTCTAAGACTGCAGTTTAGGGGCGAGAACTTAGATTTGCTGAATTTGGAGAGAAAAGAATTCCAGCATCATCCAGTGGAAAAAGAAAATTTTTTTGAGAACAGGTATTTAAGAAAGATTATTAACCAAGTTTGCGAAGTCCAGCCAAAAACTTACCAGGAACTGGTTAGTTTGCCAGGGGTCGGGCCGAAAACAGTCAGGGCTTTGAGTTTGGTTGGCGAAGTGATTTATGGCGCTAAGCCGTCTTATCAAGATCCAGCCAGATTCAGTTTTGCTTTTGGCGGCAAAGATGCGACTCCCTATCCGGTCGATTGCCCGACTTATGACCAAGCCATTCAAATAATGAAGCAGTTGGTTGCCAAAGCGAAAATCAATCCGGTTGAAAAAGATAAGATTTTATTTAAAATAGGTAAATAAGTTTTGTTTAAAGGATTAGAGTTTTATTTTATTAAATTAACCCAATGACTTTTGAAGAGTACCAAAAGATTTCCCGGAAAACTGCCCAATATCCAGAATCAGGAAAAAATTTTATTTACCCGGCTTTGGGTTTGGCGGGCGAGACGGGCGAAGTCATCGAGAAAATAAAAAAACTAATTCGGGATAAAAACAGCGAGCTGACCGAGGAGTATCGTCAAGAAATTGAAAAAGAGCTGGGCGATGTGCTTTGGTATTTGGCCCAATTGGCAACAGAGTTAGGTATTTCTTTGGAGCAAGTCGCGGTTTTAAATTTGGATAAACTGCTGTCAAGATTAAACCGGGGAGTAATTCAGGGCGACGGCGACAGCCGATAAAAATTATGGCTTGGCAACCAAAATTAGGAAAAATTACTCCTGAACAGGGTGCTGGATGGAGCAGAGAAGCTAAAGACTGGGCTAAAAAACGAGCCAGATTAAAAAAGGAATGGAATGAGAGACCGGATTTTAATGTTATTGAAAAAACACTTTTTGATGGCACTGTGGTAACAGTGAAAAGATGGCGCCAGTCAAAAAAAATAGCCGAGGTTCTAGTTAAACTCCTGGACGGAAATTCAATTGTTTACCGGGCGAGATATAACCAAGGCAGAGCGAGCTGGTCAAAAACTGCTGGTGGCGAACCCCCTGATCCGTATCAGGTAACTGCCGATCCTACTGATTCGGGAATTTATAAAAGTCAGCCAGAAGGGGATAAAGATTAGAGTTTTATGAAGATTGTTTTATTTTCGGTTTTGAGAAAACCAAAGTATTTTTTCAATGCGATTGTTTTTTCTTTCGCAATGGGCTTGTTTTATCCTTTGGTTCAAGTGGCGCCCCAGGGCCTGAATAATTTTTGGTTTTGGTTTTCTTTGCTTAAGCCAATTGATTGGCTGGTTTATTTAGTTTATTCGCTGGTTTTTGGCCTTAGTTTTGCGGTTTTTGTCTGGCGCAATGATGAAAAAATTTGCTCAACCAGCAAACTTTGGCAATCAGGAATTTTGGGCTCTTTAAGTTCTTTTTTAGCCGCGGCAGTGCCGTTTTGCCCTCAATGTTTGTCTTTTCTGGCAATTGCCCTGCCAACAGCGGGATTTAGTTTTTTAGCCCAGTATCGGATCTGGGTAATGTTGGGGATAATTGGCTTAATGCTAATAGCGCTTTGGCTTTTAGGCGGGTTTGGCCGAATCAATTCAAATAAAGTAAAGCAGGTTGAAAATTGGTAATTGAAAATTGTCCGCCCAAGGCGGATTTCTGTCTGGCGGACAGGCGGGCGCTTTTGGCGGGGAAATTAAGTATTAGAAATTGGGAATTAGGAATTTAGGAATTGGAAATTGAAAACTTATCCCATGTGGTTAATCTACGCTTTATTATCAGCTTTGTTCGCGGCCTTAGTGGCAATCTTTGCCAAGTTGGGTTTAAAAACAGTTGATTCAACCCTAGTGACAATTATTCGGGCCGTAATTATGGCCGGGTTTCTGGTGGTTTTTGGCGCGGCGACAAACAAATTTAGCAATTTTTCTTTTACCAGTTTGGGCAATAGAGACTGGGGCTTGGTTTTGTTATCCGGAATTGCGGGCGCAGTTTCTTGGTTGTTTTACTTTTTAGCTTTAAAGCTCGGTTTGGCTTCTAAAGTGTCTGCGGTTGACAGGTTAAGTTTAGTTTTCGTGATTATTCTTGCCGGATTGTTTTTGGGCGAAAAACTGACAGCCAAGACGATTCTTGGCGCCTTGTTAATGGTTTTGGGCGCGGCTCTAATCTCCCTAAAATAAAAGAGTTGGTTGCAACTTTAACTGATTAGTTTTAAAATTAATTAATGACTAAAAAAGCCAGAATTTTTATTGTTTTGAGTTTGTTTATCAGTTTGATTCTTTGGCCGGGAATGTTTTTGGTTGAGAAAGTCAAGCTTAAAAATCAAGTCCTTAATTTTGAAGATTGCCTTCAGAGCTTAGAGGGTAAGGTTGTTCTTGGCGCGCCAGAACAGTGTATTTTTAAGAGCAAAAATTTAGCTTCCCAAGATGAGCCAAAGGTTTTTATTAAAGACGAAACTAATGTCAAAATAAAAAGTTTTTTTCTGGATTCTGATGGAGAAAATTTAATTATTAAGGGCGAGAATCTGGCTCGGGTTGAGATCTGGGGCAAACAGGGGAATAAAAAGAATCTTTGGGGCCAGGCAGTTTTAGCTTCTGAAAATCAGGGCTCCCAGGCTTGGCTGTTTAAACTGCCCAAGGAGCCAATTTTAATTACCGAGCTTTTTGGGTTCGGGTTTAACCAAGAAAATAAATTGGTTTCAGAAGTTTCTTTTCCTGTGGCTGGAGCCAGTTCTTTTTATCAGGTTTTTTGGGCTGAACCAAACAAAAGGGTTTTTGGGGTTGAACCAGACGAGGAGTTTAAGCTTTTTGGCGGCCAAGTTGGAGTTTTAAACTCGGGCGATTTAGCAGTTGCTTTTGAAAAAATTAACCAAGATTCGCGTTGCCCAACTGGAGTTTATTGCGTTTCTGCCGGGCAAGTTAGCGCCAGATTTAAGGTTTATTTTGCTGACCAGCTGCCTTTATCAGTGGTTTTAAGTCTAGATCCGGAAAATCCTGAACTGGCTTTATTTCAAGATAAAGATTATTCAATTCAGTTAGTTTCAGTCTTGCCTTTTCCGAGCAAGAACAAAGAGATTGAGCCAAATGATTATCAAACGTTTCTAAGAATTCAAAGATAAAGGAGAACTGTTCTCCTTTATTTTGTATCAGAGTAAAAGTACCTGAATATGCCAACAAAACGACCACCACTAATAACAGGACAAATTTATCATATAGTGTTACGTGGAACTGGAGAAGAGCTGATCTTTAAGGACCAAGACGATTATTATAGGGGCATTTTTTCAATTTTTGAGTTTAATACTACAAAACCCGTAGAGATCGCTATCCAGCGCCGGAAGCGTAAAATTCAGAAAAATAAAGGAGAACAGTTCTCCGATGATAGGGATTTGTTGGTGGAAATTTTAGCTTTCTGCTTTATGCCTAATCACATTCACCTTCTTCTTTATCAGAAAAAAGATGGAGGTATAACTAATTTTATGCGGAAGTTTGGCGCGGGTTATGCGAGCTATTTTAATAAAAGACATAAAAGAAAAGGCCATCTTTTCCAAGGCAGATTTCGCGCAGTTCATATCCAAGATGAAAGTCAATTAAGAACAGTGTTTGTTTATATTCATTGCAATCCGCTTTCTTTGATTGAGCCCAGCTGGAAAGAAAAAGGAATAAAACAGACAATTAAATCAACGGAATTTTTGGAAAACTTTAAGTGGTCAAGCTATCAAGATTATATTGGCAAAAATAATTTTCCTTCAGTTACCCAAAAAGATTTTTTGGTTAATGCTATTTTAGGCAAAGGGGGTGGTAGAAACTTGGTTAGGAATTGGATAAGATATAAAAAAGATTTAGTAGATTGGTATGAAGTTGGTATTGAATAAAGGAGAACAGTTCTCCGTTACGTTTACGTATTAAAAAGCAGAAAGAATGACAAATTGTATACTGGTTGTACAGATAATTCAAAGAAGAGGTTCAGATTGCATAATGCCGGAAAAATTGATGCGACCAAGCTGCGTTGTCCGCTGATATTGATTTATTACGAGGTCTATTTGAATAAATTTGGCGCATTTGCCAGAGAGAAATGGCTGAAAACGGCTGGGGCAGGAATTATTTAAAGAACGCATTAAAACACTATTTTTATGAAGAGCATAAATAAATTTTTTAATTTTTTCCTTATTCTGCTTTTGGTATTCAATTGGGTTTTTCAATATCCACCATTTCGATTTTGGAGAAATTTAGGCGGGCGAGAAATCCAGGAAGCACAGGCAGCGGATATCACCATTGATACTGGCGATACCAGCCCTATCGCCGTCGCCTACGCCCGTGCGTTGGTCTGGACGAGTGCCTCGGTCGGCTACTTCTTCTACATAGACAGCGATAACGATTTTAAATACGCCAAGACCACGAATGGCGGATCAAGTTGGACTCCTGCAGTGGCTGAAATAGACACCGACACGACCATCACCGCGCTCGCATTTGATGTTTGGTACGACAAATGGACGACGGGCGACAGCGGGACCAAAATCCATATTTGGTGGGCTAACACTGATACTGATAGTATCCAATACCGGGCGCTGGACACGAGCAATGATACGCTCGGTACGCGGGCAATGGTTTTTGACGGCGCTTCGGGCGCTTCAAATCGCGCAAACTTTGTCAGCGGCACCAAGGCCCGCGGCGGCAATCTGTATGTCGTGGGTACTATTGACGCCGCGGCAGAATGTGAATTCGGCCGCTCAACTGACGGCGGAGCCACTTGGGATATTACACGCACGAGTCCTCAAGAGGCCTGCGGCGACCAGGGGTTTCTCTATCCGGGCAATGAGGTCGACACGAATGACATCTGGATGCTTTACGATGATGTTTCAGCTGACGCGCTTACGCTTAAAACAAACGACGATTCCGCGAACACCTGGTCTGAATCTGCGACGATTGCCACCGTGGTTGAAAATACCACCCTCGGGACCGGCGAATTTCCCTTTTCCGGTTCCATAAGGCAGAGCGATAATCACTTGATTGCCGCCGTCCACACCGAGCTTGATACTGCCACCGCTGACTTCAGGATTTTTGACATCAACGGCGCGGCTTCCGTTACCGAAAAGACCGCCATTACCACGAACATTGACGACAACTATTACTCGTCTGTTTTTATTGACCAGAATACCAACAATATTTATGTTTCGTACGCCGGCAAGCGGGATGGTTCGGAGACATTAGGCACGACTGTCGGAATTTATTACACCAAATCCACGGACGGTGGCGTGAACTGGAGCGCCGGCGACACCGCCTATTCCGAATCCACCGGCAATTTCCGCCAAAACTGGGCGGGAATGATGGGCAATCGCTTCGGGGTTGTCTGGCGCAACGACGCGACCGAAGGCTTACTTTTCAATTATGTCAACAGCTTGGATTTGACACCCACAGTTGTAAGTACTACTGGCACTCAGACTGCCAATATGAATGTCAATAGTACTAATAATTATGTTGGCGGCGCTTTCACTTTTATCCGAGATTCTGGAACAGCTAATGTAACTCAGATTATTATTACTGATACCGGGACTGTTAATGCTAATTTGAATCTCTCCAATGTTGATTTGTATTATGAAACAGCGGCAAGTTGCAGTTATGAGGCAAATGAAACTCTTTTTGGCACCGGGACTTCTTTTAACGCTTCAGAAAAAGCCACGGTCTCTGGTACAATGGCAGTAGGAACTTCCCAAGTTTGCGTTTACGTTGTTTTAGATGTTGGCTCTGGTGCAACCGGGGGGCAAACTATTGAGATCGAGATCTCTAATCCATCAACAGAAGTGAGTGTTTCTGCTGGCACAGTTAGCCCTGCTTCAGTAGTGGCAATCTCTGGCACAACCACATTACAATCAGCCCCAACTGTTTCGTGTAATACTTCAACTTCAACCACTGATTTTGGCGCTTTAACTACCTCTTCAGTTCATACCTCTTCACCGAATATCACGATTACTGGTTCTTGTACTTATAGCTCTGGCTGCACTCTGAATGTTGATGATGCTGGTGATACCACTAATCCTGGTTTATATAAATCAGTTTCTCCCACAGATCTGATTAATTCCCAAACCGCAACTTTATCAGCAGGCACAGAAGGTTATGGCATCCAAGCCACTACCACTGCGAATGGTTCTGGCGGCACCTTAACTTTATCTGGCACTTACAACAAAACTGGTAATGATGTTGGCGGCTTAAACTTGGCAGCGACTGCGTTAGCCAGCTCAACCACTACTTATACAGACAGGGAGGTAGTGATTACTCATAAAGCAACAATCTCTCCTTTGAACAAAGCCGGCTCCTATGCTGATACGATTACTTATAGCTGTGTTGGCAATTAGGTTTGTTTGATGGTTTTTACCGGGCGGAACTATACTTGACTTTTTTGACTATTCTTCTAAAATTTAGTTAGGCGGATTAAATAAAATTTAGTTATAAGAATTAAAAAAAACAATATGAAAAAAGGCTTTCCTCTTATTGGATTTTTGGTCGGCTTAGCTCTGTTTTTCTATTTTCTGTTCCCCCAATTTGGTAAAACTGCTGATGTTACAGTAAGCGCTTCTATCTCTACGAGTGTTTCTTGTTCAACTTCCACGACCACCACTGATTTTGGCGCTTTGACCACCTCGTCAGTACATACTTCTTCGCCGAATATCACAGCAACAATGTCATGCAATTATGCTTCTGGCTGCACTTTGAACGTTGATGATGCTGGTGATACTTCTAATCCTGGTTTGTATAAATCAGTTGCTCCGACTGATCTGATTGATTCCCAAACCGCAACTTTATCAGCAGGCACAGAAGGTTATGGCATCCAAGCCGCGACTACAGCTAATGGTTCTGGAGGCACCTTAACTTTGGCCGGCGTTTACAACAAAACCGGCGATAATGTTGGCGCCTTGAATTTGGCGGCTACAGCTTTGGCTTCGTCAACCGAACCAATTTCTAGCCGGGAAGTGACGATTACCCATAAAGCCGCAATTTCCGGTTTGAACAAGGCCGGCTCTTATGCCGATACGATCACTTACAGCTGTACAGGGAACTAATTTTTTAAGACTAAGCAAAGAGCTCTTTTGTTATGATTAAGAAATTAATTATTTTATTTTTGGCGGGATTATTTATTTTGCCGCTGATTTCTTATTCGGTCACTGTTGGGCCGGTTAAACTTGAGTATAGCGTTGACCCGGGTGATGTCGTTAAAGGCGAGCTCTTTGTTCAGAATGAAGAAAAGGAACCGCGAACTTTTTATCCGGTTTTTGAAAAGTTTATTGAAGAAGATGGGACAAAAGTTTTTTTAGAGGGCGAGCCGACAGATTTGGCTTCTTGGTTTAAAGTTCAAGACTCGATTAGCTTAAATCCCAATGAACAGAAAAAGATCTCTTTTGAGATCGTTGTCCCTAAAAACGCTTCTCCGGGCGGTCATTTTGCCGTAATCTGGTGGGGGACCGCTCCTGCTTCTGCTGGAGCAGACCAACAGGTTGCGATTGTTACCCGAGCCGGGATATTAGTTTATCTGCGCGTTTCTGGAGAGATTAAAGAAGAGGCAAGTTTATTAAGTTTTAAAGCAATTAAGAGATTTTTTAGCCATTCACCAATGGCATTAGAGTATGTCTTGGAAAATTCCGGGAATGTTCACTTAAAACCAGGAGGCGAGTTAAAGATAAAAAACATTTTTGGCAAAGTTAAAGAAACTTTGCCGATTAACCTCAAGGAATTGACTGTTCTTCCCCAAAGCAAAAAAACATTTCAGCTTGAGTGGGCGCCAGAAAAAACTGTTTTTGGCGCTTATAAAGCAGAGCTTAATTTAAAGTATGGCGAAGGACAACAGGAGCTGAATAAAGCATATTGGTTTTTTGTTTTACCAATTAAAGGGATTGTTATTTTCTTGGGCGCAATCATTATCTTGGCCTTAGCTCCTTTAGGAATAAAAAAATATAATTCTTGGATAATTTCTAAAGCAGAGAAAAGCAGTGGTAAATGAAGTTTTTTCAGATTTTAGTTGGTTTAGTCGTATTTTTTAGCTTATTGACATTGACAAGCTTTGTTTTTGCTAATTCGGTTAATATTAAAGCTGTAATTGGTACGCCCGATCCGACCCCTTCTCCTTCTCCAACCCCGACCTCTGGCGGCGGTGGCGGTGGAGGCGGCGGAGGAGGTATTTATGTTCCGCCGCAAACAACAGTTAAGTTTGAAGGCAGGGCTTATCCTAAAAGCAGCGTTACTTTGTTAAAAGATGCTCAGATAGCAGGAACAACTTTAGCTGGTCCAGATGCTAATTTTCAATTAAGTGTCTCCGGACTATCTTCGGGTAATTATATTTTCTCTTTATATAGTGAAGATAATCGCGGCAATCGCTCTTCTCTTTTAACTTTTCCCTTGAGTGTAACTTCTGGCTCATATACTTCAGTTAGCGGTATTTTTATCGCACCCACTATCGCGGTTGACAAAAGCGAAGTGAAGCGTGGCGACAATATCGCAATTTTCGGGCAAAGTTCGCCAAACAGCGAGATTACAATTGCAGTAAGTTCTGATGAAGAATTTTTTAATAAAGTGAAATCCGATCAAAGTGGCGCCTATTTATATAATTTTGATACGGCGCAACTTGATATGGGGCAGCATTTTACTAAATCAAAGGCGGCTTTAAACGGCGAGGTAAGTTCTTTCAGTAAAGCAATAAGCTTTGCGGTTGGTACGAAAAACGTTCTCGCGCAACCATCTACGGTTATATTGAGAGGCGATCTAAACGGCGATGGACGCGTAAATCTCGTTGATTTTTCTGTGGGCGCGTACTGGTATAAACGGTCAATAAGCGCGGAATTTACGATAAAAGAAAAAGAACATCTTAGCGGCGACGGCAAGGTTGATTTAGTTGATTTTTCAATTATGGCATACTACTGGACTGGCTAAAATTTTCAGAGAAAATTTTAGCCAGTCCAGAATTTCTAATTTCTAAACCCCAATTTCTAAATAAATTCCGATGATCAAAATTTCAAAATTAAAAATTATTCTCCTGCTCTGTTCTTTACTATTTACGGCTATTTCGGCTCAAGCCGTAGAGATTAGTATTGATTCAGAAAATCAGACAATCGACGTTGGCGAACAGTTTGAAGCAGGATTGTTTCTAAATACCGAGGATGAAGACATTAACGCGATTGAGGGCGCGATTACATTTCCGACCGACCTCTTGGAATTAAAAGAAATCAAAAGCGGCAATTCCATTATCAATTTTTGGATTGAGGAGCCAAAAATCACATCAGAGAACCGCGTTGTTTTCTCCGGCATTATTCCCGGCGGATTTCAAGAGAAGAGAGGGTTGATTTTTTCAATGATTTTTGAGGCGCGGACCGAGGGCAACAGCGTTATTGAAATCCAAAGCATTAGGGCCCTGCGAAACGACGGACAAGGGACAGAAACAAAAACAACGGTTGCCAATCTGCAATTTGTGATTTTAAAACAAGCGCCGCCTTTCAAACTCGCTCCGGCTGAAAAAAAGGACATTGATATACCAGAAACATTTGAGCCGATAGTGGCAAACGACCCAACAATATTTGACGGAAAATACTTTTTGGTTTTTACCACTCAAGATAAGCTGTCCGGGATTGATTATTATCAGGTTAAAGAACGATCCCAGCTTTTGTTGTTTCGGTTATTTGCTCCGGATTGGCGCCGGGCTCCAAGCCCGTATTTGTTAAGAGACCAATCGTTAAAAAGCGAGATCTATGTTAAAGCTGTGGATAAAGCCGGCAATGAGCGGATAGTTAAGCTGGCGCCGGAGAACAAAATCAGTTGGTACCAGGATTATAGTTTATGGTTTATAATAATATTAAGTGTCAGCGCTGCTCTTTATTCGATTGATAAACCTATTTATGGAAGAAGAAGGCAAGCCGCGGATAAATAATCTGCGAACACTAAGGAATTCTATATTAATAGCAACGAAATTATTCGTTGGCATTTGTTTTGCTTTCGTTATTATTGGCGGACTGCCGAGCTTAGCAAGGGCGGCGACATTATATTTTTCTCCGGCTTTCGGGTCATATCCAGTTAGCTCTAACCTTAATCTTAGTGTTTATGTTTCTTCGCCAGATGAGTCAATCAACGCGGTTTCCGGAATAGTCAGTTTTCCTTCAGACAAATTAGAAGTGATTTCTTTGTCTAAGACCGGCTCAATTATTAATCTCTGGGTTCAGGAACCAAACTATTCTAATTCTACTGGCCAGATTAATTTTGAGGGCGTGATTTTAAACCCTGGTTATACTGGCGCCGCCGGCAAAATTATTAGCTTGCAGCTTCGGGCAAAGAATCCGGGTTTAAGTTTAGTTAACTTTTCTTCTGGCTCGGTTTTGGCCAATGACGGTTTGGGCACCAATGTTCTAACCAGTCTGGGCCGGGCAGAGCTGAATCTGCAGGGCGCGACTGCCCCTTCCGGTCCGGGCGAGATTGACACCCCTTCGGTTAATCCATCGACTCCAGCCGCGCCAGAGATTGTTTCTAAAACCCATCCGGATCCGAACAAATGGTATGCTAATGCCAATCCGGAATTTTCTTGGCAATTGACCAAAGATGCGACTGCAATTAGGCTGCTTTATGACAATTATTCGCGGTCAGTCCCATCAGTGGTTTACCAGCCGCCAATCTCGGAAAAATCATTATCAGAAATTAAAGATGGAGTTTATTATTTTCATGCCCAGCAAAAAAATAGTAATGGTTGGGGCGGAATCAGTCATTTTCGGTTTCAGATAGACACGGTGGCGCCAGAACTTTCAGCTGAATTTTTGGGCAGTAAAGAGAAAAGCAGCCCCAGGCCAAAGCTTAAACTAGCCGGAAGCGATTCTTTGTCCGGGATAGATTATTTTCTCATTACTATTGACGCCCAAGAGGGCTTGAAAGTTCCCGCCGAAGAATTAGACAATGGAGTTTATCAATTTCCGGTTTTGGCGCCAGGCGAAAACGGTATCCTAATTCAGGTTTTTGACCGGGCAGGCAACTTAACTTCTTTGGCAGAGAAGATTTATGTTGAACCAATTGCTTTGCCAATTATCACTGATTATCCCAAAGAATTAGAAGCCGGCCAGGCAATGGTGATTAAAGGGGGATCTTTACCCGGAGCAAAAGTGGTTTTTAAGTTTGAAAAAGGAGGCCAGGTTTTAGGGGAGCAAGCAGTTCAGGCTGATCCATTCGGAAACTTTGTTTTTGTCTATCATGATAAGGTTGAATCAGGGGTTTATCGGTTTTCTGCCAAAACAGTTGATTCTGACGGGGCAGAAAGTTTTTATACTGAACCAGTGGCAATTGCAGTCAGCCCCGGGACCTTCAGCCGGATGGGATTATTTTTAGTCAATGCTTTTGGGGTTGTTGCCGCGATCGTTTCACTTTTGGCTGTTTGCTTGATTAGCTTTTGGTATTTGAAGCACAAGCTTTCTGTTTGGCGTTTGAATCTGGCTAAAGAGGTAAAGGAGGTAGAGTCAGTTTTAGCAAAAGAGTTTTACCGGCTCCAGTTAGAAGTCCAGAAACAGATAAAGGTTTTGGAACAAGCGAAAACTAAAAGGGAGTTGACTAAAGAAGAGACCGAGTTAATTGAAAAGCTTAAGCTTCACTTGGCAATGGCGGAAAAAACTGTTAAAAAAGAAATTCAGGACATAAAAGATAAAATCAGCTGATGCCGCATTTAGAGACCAAAAAATATTTTCAATCTTTTCATTGGCAGCCGGGTGAAGCCGGAACTCTTTATTTGGGCCATTTTCTTCGGGGTTTGGCTTTGTCTTTGCCGGGAATTTTTGTGCCGATTTTTATCTTTAATTTAGCCAACAAGCCGGTTATTCATTCCAGTTTATTAGTTAATAATCTTGTTTGGGCGGTTTTTTATTATCTGGCTTACGCTTTTTTCCTCAGTCTTTGCCATCTGCTTTTAACCGATTTTTTATTTAGGAAGTTCGGCTTTAAAAACTCAATTTTTTTCAGCAACCTATTTCTAATCGGCGCGGTTTCATCTTGGCTGGCTGCGGAAACTAATTTTGTTTTTGTTTTTTTGGCGGCTTTTTTGGCGGCTTTGGCAGTTCATTTTTACTGGATTCCGTTCCATATCCTTTTTGTCAGAAAGGCCAATCGAGGCGGCAATTTCGGCGAGGAATCCGCCGCCCAATTGCTTTGGGTCAGTTTAGCCGGCGCTTTAGGCCCGTTGACTGCCGGTTTAATTATTAAAGTTTTTGGTTTTGACACTTTGTTTTTTTTGACTCTTGGGCTTTTGCTGGTTGCTTCACTGCCGATTTTGTTTTTTATTCACGAACACCAGCATCAGCAACATCAAATCAAAAACATTATCAATAATTATGCCCTTA
Organism: Patescibacteria group bacterium; assembly: GCA_040753135.1. Classification (NCBI taxonomy): domain Bacteria; species Patescibacteria group bacterium. The sequence goes on from JBFMGR010000001.1 coordinate 45,413, forward strand.
ACCCGGATTATCGGAAAACCACTTTGGCTTTTGCCGGCAAAGCTGTTGAGGGAATGCTTTATGATATTTTCTGGCCGATTCTGCTTTTTTTGCTTTTAGCTGATTTTGCCAAGATCGGCTTTTTGGTAACTGCCTCAATAGCTGTCTCAATTTTAATAATGTTTTTGATTGGCCGGGTGATTGAAAAACAGAAGGCTGGCTTTTTCCAAAAAGAAAGCGTTTTGGTTAACACCTTGTTGTATCTGCCAAGGATTTTTCTAACCAATCCCCTTGGCGCCTATCTGATTGATGTTGTTGACCGGCTTAATGGCAATATTTATTCAGTTTCTTTTATTGCCGAAGTTTATGATAAAGCCAAGTTTAGCCAGAATGAGTCGGACTTTGTTGTTTATCAGGAAACTGTCTCGCATTTTTCCCAGTTTTTAGTTTTACTGCTGGCGCTGGGAATTTTATTTTTCGTCCCGAACTGGAAGATGGTTTTTCTTTTGGCCGCGATTGGTTCGGGGTTTTCCTATTTTATTTTTATTCCAAAGGGAAAATCCTGGGAATAAACTGGTAATTCCATTTGGCCGTGTTATGATAAAAGCATAAAAATTAATTAAATAAAATCCATGAACTTTATTAATCAGCTGAACAATCTTATTTATTGGGTTTATCAAAATCCCTGGTTAATGTTTTTAATTACAGTTTGGGTTTTGGTTTGGAAGGGTTGGGCGTTATGGCGGTCAGCCAGAAAAAGCCAAAAATACTGGTTTGTCGCTTTGCTGGTAATCAATACTTTGGGCGTGCTGGAGATTCTTTACCTCTTTGTTTTTAGCGAGATAAAGCGGAAAAAACAAAAAACCGAATCCGAGCCTGCTTCGGCATAAAAAATTTAAGGTTAAGCAGCTAGCTGACAACTTTTAGCGTGGAAACAATCCCCCGGCATTATTCCCGGGGATTGTTTTATTTTAGTTTGACTTTAATACCCCCAGTGGGTATAATGGATGTATGGATAGAAAAATAAAAGCCCGGGTGATTCGGCGATTAAAAATTATTGAGGGCCAGGTTCGGGGTTTGCAGAAAATGGTTCAACAGGAAAAATACTGTATTGACGTTATCCACCAGTCTTTGGCAGTCAAGCAAGCGCTTTCCGGAGTTGAGGATTTGATGTTAGAAAACCATCTCTCAACCCATGTGATTGAGCAGATGAAATCCGGCAGGCAAAAACAAGCCGCTGAAGAGATTTTAGCGGTTTATAAATTATCTAAGAAAAAATTTTAATGGCTAATCATAATCATCAACATCAGCATCAGCATAATCATCAGACAGAGGGAAAAACTGTTTATATCTGCCCGATGTGTCCGGGCGTGGAGTCTGACCGGCCGGGCCAGTGTCCGGCTTGCGGCATGCACTTGATAAAAAGCCAAAAGCCAAAAGCAAAAAGTCAAAAAGAGATGCAAAAAAAGCATCAAAACCATAATAAGCATGCCGGGCATTCAGCCGGAATGTTTTTGAAAAAATTCTGGTTAAGTTTAATTTTGACCATTCCTGTGATTTTGTACTCTGACATTTTTCAAAAAGTTGTCGGTTTGCGCCTCCCAGATTTGGAAATTGGAAATTGGGAATTCGGAACTTTGATCCCGGCAATATTGGGGTCAGTGGTGTTTTTTTACGGGGGCGCGGTATTTTTAAAATCAGCTTGGCAGGAACTTAAAGCCCGTTTGCCGGGAATGATGAGCTTAATTGCTCTGGCAATCTCCGCGGCTTATCTGTGGAGCATTTATGCGGTATTTTTTGCTCCGGCCCAGGTGCTTTTTTGGGAGTTGACAACCCTAATCACGATTATGCTTTTAGGGCACTGGTTTGAGATGCGGGCAGTTTCCGGAGTTCAAGGCGCTTTAAAAGAATTATCCAAACTGTTACCGGATAAAGCCGAGAGAGTTAAATCAAAATCAGGCGATCAAGAACAGATTGAAGTTGTTGGTTTGGACGAGTTAATGATTGGCGATGTTTTATTGGTTCGACCCGGAGCCAAGATCCCGGCTGACGCTAAAGTTATTAGCGGCAGTTCAGAGGTGAATGAGTCAATGATTACTGGTGAGTCAAAGCCGATTCTGAAAACTCAAGGCAGCGAAGTAATTGCCGGCACGGTTAATGGCGACGGCTCTTTAAAAATTCAGGTGATTAAGCTTGGTGAAAAGACTTTTTTGTCCGGGGTAATGCGTTTGGTGGCTGAAGCCCAAGCGTCAAAATCCCGGCTCCAGATTTTATCTGACAAAGCCGCTTTTTATCTGACACTTATAGCCATTGGCGCGGGAATAATTACTTTTTTTGCCTGGATTTTAGCTCGGGCCGGGGTTAGTTTTGCCATGGAAAGATTGGTTTCGGTTTTGGTGATTGCCTGTCCTCATGCTTTGGGTTTGGCGGTGCCGTTGGCGGCTTCAATCTCAACCACTTTAGCGGCGCATCACGGGTTTTTGGTTCGTCAGCGCTTGGCTTTGGAAAGCGCTCGGAACGTTGATCTGGTTCTGTTTGACAAAACCGGCACTCTGACTTTAGGCCAGTACGGAGTTTCCGAGATAATTAGGTTTAAAGATTCGATTTCTGAAAATGATTTACTCCAATTGGCCAGTTCAGTTGATTTTTATTCCGAACATTTTGTTGCCCGAGCGATTGTCAAACAAGCCCAAGAAAAAAACCTTGAGCTGTCGGAAGTAAAGAATTTCCAAAGAATTCCCGGCAAAGGCGTAAAAGGAGAGGTTAATAACAAAACGGTTTTTGTTGGCGGCGAAGCGATTTTAAACCATCAGTTTGAGATTCCTGAACGGGTGAAAAAATTAGCCGAACAAGGCAAAACCATTGTTTACCTAATGGTTAATAATGAAATTTGGGGCGCGATTGCTTTGGCGGATTTAATCCGTGAAGAGTCTTTTGGAGCGATTAAACAGCTGAAAAAAATGGGGATTAAAACCGCGATGCTTACTGGCGACAATTCAGATGTGGCGGAATGGGTGGCGAACCAGCTTGGAATTGACGAGTATTTTGCCAATGTTTTGCCCGGAGAAAAAGCCGCTAAGGTTAAAGCTTTGCAAGCTAAGGGCAATAAAGTGGCAATGGTTGGTGATGGGATTAATGACGCGCCGGCTTTAACTCAGGCGGATTTGGGCATTGCTGTTGGCGCCGGCACCAATGTGGCAATTGAGTCGGCCGGAATTATTTTAGTGAAAAACGATCCCCGAGATATTGCCAAAGTGATTCAGCTTTCCCGCTTAACCCACAAAAAGATGATTCAAAACCTATTCTGGGCCGCCGGCTATAACATCTTTGCTTTGCCTTTGGCTGCCGGCGCTTTAGCGTTTAAGGGAATTATGCTTCAGCCGGCTTTAGCCGCGCTGTTGATGTCATTGAGCACGGTGATTGTTGCTTTTAATGCTTTGTTAATGAAAAAACAATTTAATTAAATTATTCGGATAGGCGTATTCGCGATGCGCTATTCGGATGCCAAAGGTCGAAAATTAATAAAAAAATTAGAAAAATGGACAAGAAATTAGATGTTTTAGCTTTAGCCAATGCTTCAGCAATTATCTCTGCTTTGGGCATGGTTTTGCTTGGCATCGCGGCTAATTTAGGCATTTATACCGGCGCCGCTGAAATGATGATTGAGTGGCACCTGTTCTTTTCTTTGAGTTTTTGGGGAATCATTGCCGGCGCGGTTGAGGCGGCAGCGTTGATGTTTTTTGCCGGCGCGGTTTTTGCTTGGGTTTACAACAAATTAATAAAATAAAGTTCTATGAAAAAAATTCTTTTTGTTAGTTTAGCTTTTGTTTTGCCTTTAATCAGTTTGGCTCATGCCGAGACAAGCGAGTTTAATGGCCAGTATCCGATGATGGGAATGGGAATGATGGGTATGGGCTGGGCCGGCTGCGCCGGTTATGGGTTTTGGCCTTGGTTGGGAATTCTTGCTTAT
>JBFMGR010000001.1:49461-130869 GCA_040753135.1 Patescibacteria group bacterium
AGTTCATTCTTGCTGACCATTCTGCCTTTACGGCCGCTGTTTCAAGACTATGGTTCAGTTAATGTTTTTTGGCAAGGAGATTACGGCACTTGGCTGAATCGGGTTTATGTTTTTGACCGGTTTTTAGCTGGCGCGGTTATTGGCGCCTTGGTATTGTTTATTGCGCCTTATCTAAGCCAGCAGCTGGCTAAACTAAGGCAAAACAAATTCTTTCCTTTTCAGGGCTTGGCCATTACTTTTTCCAGTTTGATTTTAATTGGTTTGATAATTCAGCTTTGGCTATGATCTGGATTTTTACCAGTATTGTTGTTTTGTTTTTTGTTTACTTAGCTTTAAAACAGCTATTTGGGTTTAGGCTCTGTATCTTGTGCGCTAGTGTTTTTTCTGCCTGGGTTTTGTTTTTAGTTTTATTCTGGTTGGGCAAGTTTGGCAATCTGGTTTTAATCTCGGCTTTGGTTGGCGGGAGCATTGTCGGGTTTTATTATTTGGTTGAGAAAAAAGTCAAGCAGGAATTGCTGATTTTCCGATTGCCGTTTTATCTAAGTTTGATTTTTGTTGGTTTTTTAATTTTAGGCCAAACTGGACAATGGTTGGAATCGGCGGTTTTGATTTTGGCTTTGTGGCTGATTTTTGGCTTGTTGTACTTTTGCCAGCGCAATGATAAGTTTAAAACTTTAGTCGGGCAGATAATTAACTGCTGTAAAAATTGGTGATTAAGTAATTAGAAAAATAGATTAAAAAATATGATTAATCAGGAAAAAAGCAAACAATTATTATTTGAGATTGCCGGAATCGCGTTTTTGATCGCGATCGGCTTAAGCTGGTATCTTAATCCAAACAAGCCGGCAACTAATCAGAAAAATCAGGCATCATTGCCAGCAGTCCAGTCAGATGATTATTTCGCCGAAGTTTTGCCTGCGAGTGTGGTTTTGCCGATTGAATGGCGGGATTTTGGCAAACAGATGGTAGAAAAAGGCGTGATTGATAAAGAGAAATTTGAATCAATCTATACTAATCGGGGCGGTTTGACCGAAGAAATGCGTCAGCTTTTAGAAGGCGAGAACAACGGCCAGATTGTGATGACCGAGGAAAACTCCGGCTATCTGTTAAATCTTTTCTGGGCTTTTGGTTTGGCAAACAAAAACTTCATTTTGGAAATCGGGCCAATGCAGCAGTATGGCAATCCGGCTAATTTTGCTTCTACTGGTGGTTGGACCATTGCTGTGGGCGGGCCAATGAAGCATTATAGCCAATATGAGTTTGTCAGTTTAACTCCGGAACAGCAGGATTTGGTTGAAAGAATCAGCCAAAACATTTATCGGCCTTGCTGTAATAATCCCACTTCTTTTCCTGACTGCAATCACGGCATGGCAATGCTCGGCTTGTTAGAGCTTTTGGCTAAACAGGGTTTAAGCGAACAGGAAATTTATTCAATCGCTTTAAAAGTTAATTCTTATTGGTTTCCTGACACTTATCTGACTTTAGCCAAATATTTTCAGGAAAAGCAGAACTTGAGTTGGGAGCAGGTTAAACCAAAAGAAGTTTTAGGGATTAAATATTCCAGCGGCTCTGGCTATCAAAAAGTCTTATCCGAAATTCAGCCGCCAGAATATAACTCCGGTGGCTCCTGCGGAGTCTGAAGTTTCATTGCTATGTTCTCCTACTAATCTACTAATCAGTACCAATAATACTAATAAGATTGATTGGCAGATATTAGTAATAATTGGTAAATTAGTAGGATTCTATTAGAAATTGTCTCGTTTGGCGAGATCTGGCGCAGCCAGAGAAATTAGTAATTAGAGAAAGCTACGATGACTGATTTGGCCTTAATTTTTACTTTGTCAGCGATTGGCATCAGCGAGACCGCTTATCTAATTAAAAAAAGAAAAGCCCTGGAACAACCAATCTGTGTTTTGGGCGAGAACTGCGCCACGGTTTTGGAAAGCAGATACAATCGTTTGCTTTTAATTCATAACGATGTTCTGGGTTTTTTGTTTTATCTGGCGGTTAGTTTAGTTGCCGGATTTCTAGTGATTGAGATGAAGCCAATCTGGTTTTGGGGGTTGATTTTGAAAGCAATGATTGTCAGCGGTTCGCTGATGTCAGTAATTTTTACTTATTTGCAGGCAAAGGTGATTAAATCCTGGTGCTTTTGGTGCTTAATGTCAGCATTTACCATCTGGCTGATGCTGGTTATAATTATTGGATAAGATAAAATGGGAAAATCGTGGTACCATATTTTAAGAGTTGGTTTGGGAATCGTTTTCTTCTGGATCGGGGTTTTGATTTTAAAAGAGCCGGAGCTTTGGGCCGGATTTATTCGGTTGCAGTTCCGGGAGTTTTTACCCGAATCTATTTCTTTAAGCGGATTAATGATTGGCACGGCAATTTTTGACCTTGTGATTGGGTTTTTGTTTTTGATTGATTGGCAGATCTGGTTAGCGAGTTTGTTTGGCGGAGCGCACTTGTTGGTCGTGATTTTTGTTGCCGGAATTAACGAAACCACGATCAGGGATATTGGTTTATTGGCCGGAGCGCTGGCTTTGCTGGTTGAGAGTTCGCCTAACTTTGCCATTGAATTTTTGAAAACTAAAATCATTAAAAATAAACAAAAAGATGAAAAATAAAGAGATTATCATCGGCATTGCCGTTGCTTTAATTTTAGGCGCGGGTTTGTGGTTTTACAATCAAAGCAAAATCCAAGCGCCAGAGCAGGAAATTGGCTTGTCTCCCGAGCCAGTGCCAACTGAACAGGTTGGCCAGGAAAAAACTTTTGAGATTACTGCCAAGCGGTGGGAGTTTAACCCGAACCGAATCGAGGTCAATCAGGGCGATTTGGTGATTTTAAAGCTTAAAAGCCTTGATGTTGAGCATGGCTTGGCGATTCCAGAATTTGGCGTTAATGAGACTTTTACTGCGGGCGAGGAGAAAGTGGTGATGTTCCGGGCTGATAAAACCGGCGTTTTTCCGTTTTTCTGCTCTGTTTACTGCGGCCCGGGCCACAGCGAGATGAGGGGTGAGTTGATTGTTAGATAAATTGCTTCATTGCTGAATTGTTTTATTGTTGCCAGCCCGCCTTTTTCAAAGGCGGGCTGGATTAGTTTTTCCGGCTAAAAAACCAAAAAATAAGGTAAAATATTGATATTAATTTTTAATGGGCAATGGTTTTAAACGGTATGGCAAAAAAAGATTTCAAAAAAGGCGAAATAGTGATTTATGAGTCAAAAAGAGCCCCCAAATTAGAGGTGCGCTTGGAAGAAGAAACTGTTTGGCTTCGACAAGATGAAATTGCCAATCTTTATGGCAAAGAAAGGTCAGTTATTACAAAACACATAAATAAGATTTTTTCGGATAAAGAAGTTGACAAAAAAAGCAATGTGCAAAAAATGCACATTGCAGATTCAGATAAGCCAGTAACATTTTATAGTTTAGATGTTATTCTGGCGGTTGGTTATCGTACCAATTCGGCAAGGGCTATTGATTTTAGAAAGTGGGCTACCAATGTTTTGAAAAGATATTTATTGGAAGGTTATGTCCTTAATCAAAAACGGCTTTTGCAGACACAAAATCAGTTAAAAGAACTACAAGGCGCGATCTCGTTTTTGCAGGAAAAAGCTGAACACGAATTGCTTGTTGGGCAAGAGCAAGAGATTCTAAACCTATTGGCAAATTATTCAAAAACACTGACTTTGCTTGAACAGTATGATAAAGAAAAATTACGTTTAGCTAAAAAGAAAAAAGCAAAATTTATTTTGTCATACAAAGAGGCCAGGAACGTAATTGACCAAATCAAAAAAGATTTAATCAGCAAAAAGCAGGCAAGCGCTTTATTCGGGCAGGAAAATGACAACAAGTTCCAGGCGATTTTGGGCAATATTTACCAGACATTTGGCAAAAAAGAACTTTATCCATCGCTAGAAGAAAAAGCGGCTCACCTTTTGTATTTTATGATTAAGGACCATCCTTTTATTGACGGTAATAAGCGGAGCGGCTCTTTTTTGTTTATTTATTTTCTTAATAAAAACAATTATCTTTATCGCCAGTCCGGAGAAAAGAAAATAAATGATAATGCTTTGACAGCGCTATCGCTTTTGGTTGCCACCAGCGATTCAAAAGATAAAGATGTTTTGATAAAGATCATTACCCAGCTGGTTACTTAGAAGTGCCAAATGGGTGGCTGAATCAAACCCAAAACTCAAAACCGAGACCGTCCAAGCCGCCGAAACATTTATTAAAACCTATTTAGTTAAGCTTTAACTATCCCGGTTAAAAATTAAAAAAATGGGGTAAAATAGGGAGATGAGTCGGAAGTCATAAATCTTTTTTATAATTAATATAGGATAGTTTTTTATGAACATATCTTTAATTTATGCCAGTATTATATCTTTTGTTATTGTCATTATTTTAATGATTCAATATCTCGTATCAGTGTGTAGGGCAGCTGAAAAAATTTGGCCTAATTCCGGTGATCCGCTTTCTATGTCCCAAATGCTTTTGGCATCTTTGCAGGCAAACGCTCAAATTTTATTTGGCATTCTCGCACTTTTTATACTTTTCGTTTTAATGGAAGAAAAAATTATATCAAGTGAAGCTGGGTTGCCAATTTTTTCTGCGTTAGCCGCATATCTTTTAGGAAAAGGCTTTAAAGAATCGTCTTTTTTAAATAAGAATAAAAAAAATGAAAAGGGAGAAAAATAATGACAAGAACTATTTAATTAATAAAACTGAACTTATCTGGCCCGGAAAGCGTAAAGAAGTTGAACGGGTTGGATTGCCGTTTCAGACCATTGAAACAATCAATCTGCCTCGCGGAGTGCGGCAAGAGGATTTGTTTGGCGGCAAAGATGACCTGTCTGCCGTGCCGGGTACGGCACGGGCAGGCGGCTGGAAAAATCGGCTCATTTGGGGCGACAATCTTTTGGTGATGGGCTCGCTTCTCAATGACTTTGCCGGAAAAATCAATCTTATTTACATTGACCCGCCTTTTGCCACCGGCGACGATTTTTCCTTTACCGTCAATATCGGCGACCAAGCCGAAGTTACCAAAGAGCCGTCCGCGCTTGAAGTGAAAGCGTACCGCGACACGTGGGGCAAGGGTATGCAGTCCTACCTTCAAATGATGTATGACCGTCTTGTGTTGATGAAAGAGCTTTTGGCGGATGACGGCTCAATTTATGTGCATTTGGATTGGCATGTCGGGCATTATGTTAAAGCGATAATGGACGAGATTTTTGGGAGGGAGAATTTTAGAAATGAAATTATTTGGAAGCGAACGTCAGCTCACAGTCATGGGAAGACTATGGGTAACATTCACGATACCATTCTCTTTTATACAAAGGGAACAGATTATGTCTACAATCAAGTCTATTTATCGTATTCAAAGGGGTACACAGAGTCCCATTATCGCAGGGTAGATGGAGGTGCTAGACAATACAGAACAGACAACTTAATTGCTCCTGGTGGCGGATACAGATACGAATGGAAAGGTGTCACTAAGAACTGGCGAGCGCCTAGGAAAACTATGGAGAAATGGGAAAATGAAGGCAGGTTGGTTTATACACGAGAAGGTACAGCAGAATATAAAAGATACTTGGACGAGATGCCAGGGGTTCCTATGCAGGATGTATGGGCTGATATCTCACCGATTAACTCACAAGCGAAAGAGAGACTAGGTTATGATACACAAAAACCAGAAGCACTTTTAGAGAGAGTCATAAACTTATCCTCAAAGGAAGGCGACATTGTTGCAGACTTTTTCTGCGGATCCGGCACTACTGGCGCGGTTGCGGAAAAACTCGGACGACACTGGATTATGTCAGATTTGGGACGCTTTGCTATACACACGGCGCGCAAACGACTATTGGACGCAAAAGCAAAGCCGTTTGTGGTGCAAAATCTTGGAAAATACGAACGCCATCGCTGGGCAAAACTCAATGGCAGATACAAGAACTACACCAAATTTATTTTGGAGCTTTACCATGCCGAGCCAGTGGACGGCTTTATTCATTTGCACGGCAAGAAAGCGAAAAGTTTTGTCCGCGTTGGCGCGGTGGACGCGCCGGTTACGCTTTCCGAAATCCGTGAGGCGCTGGAAGAATGCAAAGCAAACAATATCAAAAAACTGGACGTGCTCGGCTGGGAATGGGAAATGGGCTTGCACGATTTGGTAAAAGAAGAAGCGGAAAAATATGGCGTGAAGCTCGGCACATTTCAAATCCCGCGCGAAGTGATGGAGTTATCTGTTGCGGACGCACAAAAGCATGACCTGCCCGCGCGCGGCGCACAGGCGGGTGTCGAGTTTTATGAGCTTGCCTACTTGGAAGTTGAGCCGAAAGTTGAGGGCAAGCGGGTTACAGTTACGCTCAATGATTTTATTATCCCGAACCCCGAACTACTGCCGGAGGAAGTAAAAGGCAAAGTGAAAAACTGGAGCGATTTTATTGACTACTGGGCGGTGGACTGGATGTTTAATCAGCACGAGGAAGAGACGGAAGAGGATGATACCTTTCACAACATGAACCAACGCTACCGCACGCGCAAAGAGCCGAAGCTGGAGCTATCAATGGATTACATCTACCCAAAGGCCGGAAGATACAATGTCCTCGTCAAAGTCATTGATATTTTCGGAAATGACACTACCAAATTAGTTGAAGTAAAAGCATGAACCAAGAACAGTTTGAACTAGCCAGAATAAATGCACTTCTTAATTCAAGAGTGATTGAATCTGATTCTTTGTTTGCCGAGTCAGCGTTTATAGAGATTTTGATTAGACTGCACGATCTTTTGCAACTTTGTGATTCCAGCGGTAAAAGAATCACATTTACCGACGATGTTGATACTCAAAATGGAGTAAATGATGTAACCGATCTTGTTTCCAAATTGAGAAATGCCGCGTGTCATGTACGAAGCGGCAATAGGCGCATAGATACAAATACTTTTGTCTTTAACCGCTTTATAGGGCGTGTTCCAAACGGTATAAGGATGGGAGAAGTTGTTATGGGATGCAACTACAAAGATGACATTGCTTTTTACTACGGCCCGTATCGTATTTATTTGAATAGACACATCAAAAGATTGATCAATGAAATATCTGCGGCACAAAATAATAGTTCATAATTATGGATTGGAAATTCATCATCACAACAACGATTTCAGTAGCGGCGGTTATTATCGCCTTTCTTCAATATCGCGGGAAAAAAGAGGAAGAGAAGAAAATTGAATCCCTGAAAGTTTTGGTGGGGGTATTAAAAGGCTGGCGGGAATACATACAGAGCGCAGTAAATGCAAATATAATTATCAGGAATGGGTTGAGGGGACGAACGGATGAGAGCACTTCCGTTCCGTGCTTTTCTTCAAACGATGATGCGGTAAATGCAGTTGAGGTACATGGCAGCTATCTAAACGGACTGCATGTCAGCGCGGAAAGGCAAATTACCGAGATAGAGAGAATTTTTAACCAAAGCAAAAAATCAATAAAAATTACTAATTGGCTATCAGCAATCTTGCTTATTCTCATTCTTAGCACATTTGGATTTTGGGTTTTTTCTCAAATAGAAATCGCTGTCGTGCCAAATAGCCAATCAGTTATCGCCAATTCTCTTGTCGCCTTAAAACTTCCAGTGGATATTTTGGGGGCACTTGCTGGGGGTGCAGTTGGACTGATTTTGGTTTTGATATGGGACTGGATCTCGCGTCCAAAGGTGAAGTTTTTAGGTTTTATTAGTGAGCAGGTGAACTTTGGCACCTTATACAAATTACGGTTCAAAATTACTGGTAGGCAGAATCCCGGAATCTGCCAGCTTGAAATTCGGTGGAATGGAAACAGTGTTAAAGCAAAGTGGGACGAGACGCCGAACCCACTGGAAAATGACCAAATGAATCAATTTAGAGCAGAGTTGGTGCCAGCAACTTTTTATCAGCCCTTATTCTTGCAACAGGAATATAAAGTTCCGATTGTTCATCGGGAAAATAATTATGGACAGCAATTAAGTGTATTTAGTGGGTGGTGGTTCGGAAGGAATAACGGATACGATCCCAATCCATCGGTAGATAGGGACACCGAACTGACCCTCATTTTGAGTGGTAATAATTTCCAGTGGAGTAAAAAAGTTAAAGTTAGTGAAATTACAAATGAAAGAAGCTAAACAACAATCGGCATTACCCCTTGTCCGCGCATTACAGCAAGCGGTGGCGGCGTGGTGCGAGGGCGGATACAAAGAAGGCACGAGCGAGACGACGCGGCGGCTTTTGGAGTGGTGGTTTTTGGAAGACCACGAATTGAAAGACGGTGCACTTTTTGCTTTTTGGCGAGCGCAAAAAGAAGCGATTGAACATTTGATTTACTGCTACGAGGTTTTGGAAGCGCGCAGTTTGTATCAGTTGGCCCAAAAACTGGACGCAAGGGTGCCGGTTGATCCAAGCGCGGACAAGTGGGCAAAGTACGCTTTCAAAATGGCGACCGGTTCTGGCAAAACAATGGTAATGGCAATGGCGGTTGTCTGGTCGTATTTCAACGCTACCAAAGAGAAACGGGACGATTTTACAAAGGATTTTCTACTTATCGCACCCAACCTGATTGTGCTTGACCGCTTGATGGGTGATTCAAAGAACCCGGAATTTTTTGAGGGCGCGATTTTTAAAAAATTTCCGTTTATTCCCCCAGAGTGGTCGGCAGATTTTCAGCTTGATGTTATCGGGCCCGATGAGGAGCGGGAAAGCACAAAACCGTCAACGCTTTACCTTTTGAACTGGCAAAAATTTGTGGAGCGAGAAAACGGCGAAGCAGAAAATCCGGTACAGGATATTTTAGGCCCAAAGCCGCCGAGCGAAATTGCCATTTCTTTGGCAAAACTTAAAGACAGGTTGTCTCATCTTTCCAATGTGATGGTGCTCAATGACGAGGCACACCATGTTTGGGACGAGGAGCTTGTTTGGTATAAAGCCATTGCGGATTTGAACGACAGCGCAGGGCTAATGTGTCAATTAGATTTTTCAGCAACGCCAAAAGACCAAAAAGGCAATCTCTTTGCGCATATTATTACTGATTACAATTTAGGAAGCGCGATTGAAGACAATATCGTAAAGCGTCCGAAAATAGCCGAGCTTGAGAATGTGCCGGAAATTGAAAGCAAAAAAGCGTCTGAAAAATATCGCGTTCAGATTGACGCTGGAGTAAATCAGTGGAAGGCAATGCGCAAAATGATTGCAAAAACAGACAAAAAGCCGGTGTTGTTTATGATGGCGGAAGACAATGCTTCGGCTGATGATGTTGCCGAATACTTGGCGACATTCCCTGATTTTGGCGGCAAAATTTTGACTATTCATTCCGGCAGAAAGAAAGACCAAATCGCCGAGAAAGATTTGGAAATAGCGCGCAAAGCCGCCCGCGAAATTGACTCACCCGAAAATCCCTATAACGCCATTGTTTCCGTGCTTATGCTCCGCGAGGGCTGGGATGTGCGCAATGTGGTGGTAGTTGTGCCCTTGCGCTCATACAGCGCCAAAGCCAAAATTTTGCCGGAGCAGACGCTTGGCAGAGGTTTACGCCGAATGTGGCCCGAAGACCCCGAACAAGAGGAGCAGTTGATTGTAATTGAACATCCGCAATTTCACGACTTGATTGCGGAAGCGCTTGCCGAGCAGGGCGTAAAAGTAGAGTTTACCTCACTTGAAGAAGCATACACGCCGCCGATTATTATTCAAACAGAGGAAAGCAAGAAGAAGTTTGATATTGAAGCGCCAATGCTTTCCGGCGGGCTGACGCATTCGGTAAAGGGAATTGAAAAATTACAGGCAAGCGCTTTGGATAAAAAATTGTTTGACTATGATTCCTTGCAGGCGCGAGATGTAACTATGCGCAAGGTTGATATATTGACGAAAAAAGAGGAAGCAAAAGAAGTGCTGGAATTTCCCTATGCTGACAATCCGCAGATGTATATTGCAAGCATTACTAACGCTGTTTTGAGATTTGCGAGAATCCCCGGGCATTTTGACAAAGTCGCGCCGGAAGTCAAAGAATATATCGCGCAACATCTTTTCGGTAAAAAAGTTGACATTGCCAAACTTGAAACGCTGAAAAAACTTAATCACCCCAAAGTGCGCGGCGCGATTGTTTCTGTTTTTGTTGACGCTATCAATAATTTGACGATTGTATCCGAGGAAGCGAAACTGGAAGAACGCAAAATGCGAGCGTCCGAGATTAAACCGTTTCCGTGGACAAAAACAGCGGTGGCGGCGCAAAAATCCGTTTTGAACTTTACGCCCGTTGATAATGACTTTGAAGCAAAGTTTGTGCGGTTTCTTGATGGCGCAACCGATGTTGACGCTTTTATCAAAAACGAAACAAGAACAATCAATCTAAAAATCTCCTATATCGCCAAGGACGGATTTTTGCGTCGCTATATTCCGGACTTCATCGTCAAGATAAAAAGTGGTATGGTGATTGTAGAAACGAAAGGGCGGGAAGATGTGGACGTGGCGGCAAAGGATTTACAGGGCAAACGATGGGTTGACGAGGTAAGCAGGCGCACGAGAACAAAATGGACGTTTTTGCGCGTTAACCAAAGGGAATTTGAGAAAGCGAGGTATACTAGGTTGATTGATTTAATATAGAACCAATTTATATAATTATGGATCCGGAAAATATCTTAAAAGGCAGAATGGCCGAGGCGCTGGTGAGCGAGATTTTGCGCGAGGCAGGTAATCAGGTTTATCGTTTTGGCTATGAATCAATTTTACAGAACTTAACTCAAGTTGAAAAAGTTTTTGACAGAGAAACCGAGATTGGGGAGAAAATTCGTTCAATTCCGGATTTATTGGTGATTAACAAAGAAGGCAGGCCGTTCTTTATTGAGGTTAAATTTCGCTGGCAGCAAAAATGGCACGAAAATGATTTCAAAATGTTGAAACGGCTGGAGAATTTTTGGGAGCCAATCATTGTTTTTGTAAATTGTTATGAAAAACCATATTTTCTTATTATCAAGGCGCCTTATTATGATAAAAACAAAAAGCTGAAGGGTTTGCCGTTAGAAGAAACTAATTATTTTAATATCTCTAAAAGCGTTATTAAAAATTATAATGTTTTGGTGGAAAAATATTTGACCCCAACACTGAATAAAAATTCAGCATAAATCTATGGAGAGTTTTGAGGATTTTGAAACTAAGAATTTAAAATTTGACATTAAAAGCCTGAAAGGAACTAAGGCGAGTTTGCTGACGAGGATTTTGTTACGGTTTTGGCCAGAGAAGGGTATGATCTGGCTTGCCCGTGAACTTGGTTTGGCTACGGACTTGACTGAAAAAGCCAATGATTTATTTTCTAAAGTTAAAAGAGTTGAGATTGTGCCATCGGAGTCGTCTTTTGGTCGGGGTTTTAAAATTATTTTAGACAGGAATACCGCTTTGTATTTTGAGCAAGACGGCGATCATTTTGTTTATGATGGTCCAGAAATGGGAGAATACGAAAAAGGAGAGGTAACAATTTTTGATAATCTAGAATAAATAAAATAAATATTAAAATAACATTCCAACATTCTTAAGAATGTTGGAATGTTATTATGAATTTGACAAGCTCGTGGCCGTAAGGGGAAAGTGAATGTAATACGTTTCGCCCCTGATATTTTTTATTAACCAGCCCTGCTTGAACTAGTCTTCTGGTATGCTCGGAAATAGTTTTGATGTTGCAATTTAATCTGTCTGCGATTTCTTCTACAGTTATCCCTTCAGTATTTTTGATCAATAATAGAATTTCAATCCGCCTGTGGTTCGCGATTCCTTTAAAATGCCGTTCTAATTGTTTGCTTGTTTTAATTTTCTCCATAATTAAGATTATACAATGATATTCCAATATTCTCAAGAATGTTGGAATGTTAAGGATGAGTCCGGATACTATTTCAAGAACAGATCGAAAAAGTTAAAAATTTGTCGGGTCGGGGAGAATCGCTCCGTTAGGCAACGGGGCGCCCTGTCGCCTGACAGGGCGAACTCGGATTGCGCTTTCAAAAAGGATCGGGAGGGTCAATTATGGTCGGGTCGGGGAGAATCGAACTCCCATCGCAGGACCCCCAGCCCTGCATACTAACCATTGTACTACGACCCGATTGATTTTAATTTTTTAAGCGCTTCTCGATATTGTTTATTAAATAATCGTTTTCCTTCTGTTGTTTTCAAAAACCGTTCCCTTCTTCTGGCGTCGTTTTCATTTTGATAAGCTTCGTATCCGATAAAAGAAATTGGCCTTCTGTGTTTTGTTGATTTAACTTTGCCGCGTTTGTGTTCTTCAATTCTTTCCCGCAACCGCTTTGTTAAACCAGTGTAAACCTGATTATTTTTTAAAAGAAGAAAATAAACATAAGTAAACATAGATGATACTTTATAAGGAATCGCCCCGTTAGGCAACGGGGCGCCCTGTCGCCTGACAGGGCGAACTCCCATCGCAGGACCCCCAGCCCTGCATACTAACCATTGTACTACGACCCGATAGATTTTTTTGAATTATGAATTATAAATAATGAATGATGAGTAATGAATTGAGAATGTTCTTTTTATAATAATAGAATTTTTTAAACTAAAAAACCAGCAAGCGCTGGTTTTTTAGTTTTTGTTATATTGAAAATTTGAATTTAAGATTTTATTTAGAAATTAGAAATTAGGAATTTTCCTTTAGTATTCATCTTCAGAGATTTTGAGCTGTTTTTCCAAACGCCACAAAATAATTAAAACAAATAAAACAATTAAGGTCGCGGTAATTGCCGAAATATAAGCGCCTAAACCAACCGCGGCGCCGATGGCTGAAGAAACCCAGACCGTGGCCGCGGTGGTCAAGCCGTGAAGTTTTTTCTCGTGGAAGATAATCAAGCCCGCGCCCAAAAAGCCCAAGCCGACAATCAGCTGGCTTAAGACCCGGGTTGGGTCAATTGAGGCGCCAACAAGATTAAACCAGTATTTAGGAATAATGTCATTGCCTAAAATCACAAACAAGGCGCTGCCCAAAGAAACTAAAGAAAAGGTCCGCAAGCCCGCTTCTTTGTGGGAAAGCCGCCTTTCCAAACCAATCAGCATTCCCAAAACCGTAGCTAAGATCAGTTTTAAAACAATTTCTTTTTCAGTGATGAACAAAAAATTAGGCATTGAGTTTTTTCTTGTGAGTTCTAAAGCACTGGGCGCAAGCCTTGACCCGCTTGCCTGACGCCAAAGTCAGCCATTGAAGATTGGGATATTTTCTGGTTTTTACGGTTGGGTTGTAATTGCCGCGCAAAAGCTTTCTTTTGCCAACCATTTTTGAGCCTTTGCCGCAGATTTGACAGACGCGAGCCATAATGATAAATGATGAATGATGAATTATGAATTAAGAGTGATGAATTAGGGAGTTTTGAGAATTATTAATAATATACTTTAAATTAGGGGAATAATCAAGGAGCAATCTCTAATATACCAATCTGGGCAAATATACAAATTTAGCAGCGCGTTGCTTTATTATTTATAAATCCATTAAGAATTTAAATTCGCAAATTGAAAACTGCAAATTAAATTAATTTTAATTTATGCCCCGTTGTTGGAAACTCATCTGTATGGCGGGATAGGGTTTTATTGCTTCATTGCTTCATTGCTCTGTCCTACCAATTTACTAATCAATACTAATTATACTAATAAATTCATTGGTAGATATTAGCAACAATTGGTAAATTAGTGGGGCTCTATTAAAAATAATCTCGCTTCGTCTCGTTATGCGAGATTTAGCGTAGCTACGACGAGATCCGATAAAGCCAGAAAAATTGAAAGCTGCTTAGAAATTAGGAATTGGAAATTGGGAATTATGCTATAGTATTTTATGCTGACCTTGTTTTACTTTATTGTTTTTATCTTTTCTGCAGTGATTCACGAGATTTCCCATGGCTATGCGGCTAAAGCTTTGGGCGATGACACGGCCGAACGTTCCGGACGGCTGACTCTGAATCCGGTTTCCCATTTAGATTTATTCGGCTCGGTGATTTTGCCGCTGATGTTTTATTTAACCTCAAAATTAGCCGGCGGATTTGGGATTATTCTTGGTTGGGCCAAACCGGTGCCGTATAATCCGTTTAATTTAAAAAACCCGAAAAAAGGCGCTTTGCTGATTGCTCTGGCCGGGCCGATGTCTAATTTTTCTTTGGCTTTGCTTTTAAGCAGTTTGTTTCGTTTGGGCTTGATTGGATTTAACAGCGCTTTGGGCGAGTTGTTGGCGATTATCATTCTGATTAACTTAATGCTTGGTATTTTTAATCTGGTGCCGATCCCGCCATTGGACGGCTCAAAAGTTTTATTCGGGCTTTTGCCGGCGTCTTGGTATAAATTGGAAGAGTTTTTAAACCAGTATAGTTTGATTATTTTTTTGATGTTTTTGTTTTGGGGCATTGGCATTGTCGGATTTTTGGTTGGCTGGCTGTTTCAGCTTTTGACCGGGATTGGTTTGGGGGTTTAGCCCCGCACTGAATTTTTGGCAGTGGCTCAGCGCTTTTTGTTGATTGCTTATAAGCATTGATGATGCTTGATAAAGGAGTTAAACCAATCCTGGATTATTTTATTAGGTTTCAGCTTCGCTACAAAAAGCTGCCAAAAATCTAGTCCGGGGTTGATTTCTGCTTTTATTTTTGATAATCTTTAAAAAGCCGTTTGGGTTGATTTTTTTTATCTTTATAAAAAGATGCCAACAGTCAGACAATTAATTAAAAAAGGCAGAAAGCCGATTGTTAAAAAAACTAAAAGCGTGGCTCTGCGACGCTATTTTAACCCATTGAAAAATCGGTATAAAGCGGCGCCGTCGCCGTTCAAGCGCGGTGTCTGCACTAAGGTTTTTGCCACGACTCCGAAAAAACCAAACTCGGCTTTGAGAAAAGTGGCTCGGGTCAGGTTAACCAATGGCATGGAAGTAACTGCTTATATTCCGGGCGAGGGCCATAATCTCCAAGAGCATTCAGTGGTGGTAATTCGGGGCGGCCGGGTTAAAGACTTGCCCGGAGTCCGCTACCATGTTGTCCGGGGCGTGCTTGACACCACTGGAGTCGGCAAGAGAAAACAGCAGCGTTCTAAATACGGCGCCAAGAAAGAGAAAGCCAAAACCGAGTAAGGTTACTAATATACTAATTTGTACCAATAACTACTTATTTATAAATTATAAATCTTTGTGGAAGAATTAATTAGTTCAGGCCTATTAGTATAATTAGTATTGATTAGTAAATTGGTAGGCGATTTATACTATGAGGAGAAAAGTCGATTACAAAAGAAAATATCAGCCGGATCCAAAATACCAAAGCCAGTTGGTCGGCCGGTTTATTAATCAGATAATGAGAAAGGGCAAGAAAACTGTTGCCCAGAGGGTTGTTTATCAAACTTTTGATTTGGTTGAAAAGCAAGCCAAGCAAGAGCCGTTGGCTGTGTTTGAGCAGGCGATTAAAAATGTCTCGCCTTTTTTAGAAGTTAAATCAAAGAGAATTGGCGGGGCGAATTATCAGGTGCCGGTTGAAGTCCAGGGCGAGAGAAAAATTACTTTAGCAATGCGCTGGATTCTTCAGGCGAGCCGGTCAAGAAAAGGCAAGGCGATGGCAGAAAAATTGGCTGAAGAGCTGATTCAGGCGTCTCATAATGAAGGCGCGGCAATCAAGAAAAGAACTGACGTCCAGAAAATGGCTGAAGCCAACCGGGCCTTTGCGCACTTCGCTCGATAGATAGCCTACTAATGTACTAATCTTTACCAATGGTACTAATTTTATAATGGCAGACAGCAGTAAAAAGATAATTGATTTAGTTTATCCTGAATTAAGTTATAAAATAGTCGGAATTTTGTTTACAGTGTTTAATGAATTGGGTTATGGTTATCAAGAAAAATATTATCAGAAGGCAATTGCTAAAGTTTTGGGAGACAACAAAATTTATTTCAGGGAACAGGTTTATTTGCCCCTTGAGTTTAATGGGGAGGGAATTGGAAATTATTATTTAGATTTTTTAATAGAAAATAAACTAATCTTGGAGATTAAGAGGGGTGATCGATTTTTAAAAAGAAATATTGAACAAGTTTATTCTTATCTGAAAAGATCTAATCTGCGGCTGGGCATTATTGCCAATTTTACCAAACAAGGCCTAAGATTTAAACGAATCGTAAATATAAAATAGTTAATTAGTAAAATTAGTATTTATTAGTATATTAGTAGGGCTTTATGAGGGAATACAGTTTAGAAAAAACCAGAGATATCGGGATTATCGCCCATATTGATGCCGGCAAAACTACGGTTACCGAGCGGGTTTTGTATTACACTGGGATTACCCATAAAATTGGCGAGGTTCATGAGGGCGAGGCGACTATGGATTGGATGGTTCAGGAACGGGAGCGGGGGATTACGATTACTGCCGCGGCAACAACTTGTTTTTGGACCCAGACCTATAAAGAAAAAGGCGACAAACCGGAGTTTAGAATTAATATTATTGACACTCCCGGGCATATTGATTTTACGGTTGAGGTCCAACGGTCTTTAAGAGTCTTAGACGGCGCAGTGGTGGTTTTTGACGGAGTTCAGGGGGTTGAGCCCCAGTCGGAAACTGTCTGGCGCCAAGCAGATTTGTTCAAAGTGCCGCGAATCTGTTTTATTAATAAGCTTGACCGTTTGGGCGCTGATTTTGATGCCTCGCTGGCTTCGATTCGCGAACGTTTAACTCCGAATGCAGTGCCGATTCAGCTTAATATTGGTTTGGAAAACGATTTTGCCGGCGTGATTGATTTGATCAGAATGAAAGCAGTCAAAACCGAAGGCGAGAGAGGGGAAAGTTTAGTGATTGAAGAGATACCGGAAAACTTAAAGGAAAAAGCGGTTCAGGCTCGGCAGAAGATGGTTGAAAAAGCCGCAGAACAGGACGATGCTTTATTGGAGAAATATTTATCCGGCGAAGAGCTGGCCGAAGACGAGATTAGATTGGGTTTGAGAAAGGGTTGTTTAGCTTATAAACTGGTGCCGGTGTTTTGCGGTTCGGCTTTGAAAAATAAGGGCGTCCAGCTTTTATTGGACGCAGTGGTTGATTTTCTGCCTTCACCAATTGATCTGAAGGAGATTAAGCCGATTAAAGGGATTGATCCGAAAACAGAACAAGAGATTATTCGCCAGCCCGCAGATGATGAGCCGTTGGCTGCTTTGGCGTTTAAAGTCGCTTCAGACCCGTTTGTCGGCAGTCTGGTTTATTTTCGGGTTTACTCTGGAGCTCTAAAGCGCGGCAGTTATGTTTATAATGCGACCAAACAAGAACAGGAAAGAATCGGCCGAATTTTGAGGATGCACGCCAACCATCGGGAAGAAGTTGACGAGGTTTATAGCGGCGACATTGCTGCGTTAGTTGGGATGAAGAACACTACGACCGGAGATACTCTTTGCGATGTTGACCACCAGATTCTTTTGGAACGGCCGACTTTTCCTGAACCGGTTATCTCAATGAAGATTGAGCCGAAAACCAAAGCGGACCAGGAAAAGATGGGCATTGTTTTAAGAAAGCTGCAAGAAGAAGACCCGACTTTCAAAGTCAGGACCGATGAAGAAACTTTGGAAACCATTATTGCCGGTATGGGCGAGCTTCATTTAGATGTTTGGGTTGACCGGATGAAACGGGAGTTCGGCGTTGAGGTTAATGTTGGCAAACCTCAGGTGGCTTATCGGGAGACAGTCAAAAGTGAAGCCAAAGAAGAAGGCAAGTATATCCGCCAGTCAGGCGGTCGGGGTCAGTACGGCCATGTTTGGCTTGAAGTTAAGCCAATGGAGCGAGGCGAAGGATTTAAGTTTAATAATTTAATCAAGGGCGGAGCGATCCCGAATGAGTTTATTCCGGCAGTGGAAAAAGGCGTTAAAGAGGCAATGGACAAAGGCGTTTTAGCCGGCTATCCAATCACTGATATTGAGGTCAGTTTGTATGATGGCTCTTTTCATGAAGTTGATTCATCTGAAGCCGCGTTTAAGATTGCCGGCTCAATCGCTTTTCAAGGAGCAGTGAAAAAGGCTAATTTAGTTATGCTTGAGCCGATGATGAAGATTGAAGTCTTGGTGCCGGATAAATTTTTGGGCGATGTGACCGGAGATTTAAGTTCTAAACGGGCAAGAATAGAAAAAATGGGCGAGCGGGCTAACCTTAAGGTGGTTGACGCAATGGTGCCTTTGTCAGAGATGTTTGGTTATGCAACGAAATTAAGATCAATGACTGAAGGCCGGGGAACTTTTACGATGGAGTTTGACCATTACGAAGAAGTGCCTAAAAACATCGAGGAGCAGATTGTTGCCGGCAGGAAGTGAAGCTAAAAATCAGCAGCAATCTTAAGCAGGAATGATTGACTTTTACCTGTTTTTAAGCTAATATACATACAAAATTTATTAATTATTAAAAGCAAAGAACAAATTAAATATGGCAGCAGAAAAATTTGAAAGAACAAAACCTCATCTCAATGTTGGCACGATTGGCCACGTTGATCATGGGAAAACTACTTTAACCGCGGCGATTACCAATGTTTTGGCAATGAAAGGGTTTGCCAAGGCTCACAGTTATGAAGAGATTGACAAGGCGCCGGAAGAAAAAGCCCGCGGCTTGACTATTAACCTTCACCATAACGAATATGAGTCAGAAAGCCGGCATTATGCCCACATTGATGCGCCCGGACATGCTGATTACATTAAGAATATGATTACCGGCGCGGCCCAGATGGACGGCGCAATTCTGGTGGTTTCGGCCCCGGACGGGCCAATGCCCCAGACCCGGGAGCATATCTTGCTTGCCCGTCAAGTTGGTGTGCCGGCGATTATTGTTTTTATGAATAAAGTTGATATGGTTGATGACCCGGAGTTGCTGGATTTGGTTGAAGCTGATATCCGTGAATTGTTGAAAAAATATGAGTTTCCCGGCGACGAGATTCCGGTGATTCGCGGCTCTGCTTTAAAAGCCTCTGAAGCAAAAAGCTTGGAGGATCAGGCAGTCCAGCCGATTCTTGAGTTGGTTAAAGCTTTGGATGAATATGTCCCGGAGCCGGTTCGGGAAGTGGATAAGCCGTTCTTGATGCCGATTGAAGACATCTTCTCAATTGAAGGCCGGGGTACCGTAGTAACCGGAAGAATAGAACGGGGAATAATTAAAGTCAACGAAGAGGTTGAGATTATTGGGATTAAACCAACCGCTAAAACCGTGGTAACTGGGATTGAGATGTTTAATAAATCTCTTGATCAGGGCCAGGCGGGTGATAATGCCGGGATTCTGCTCCGAGGGACTAAAAAAGAAGATGTCCAAAGAGGGCAGGTGATTGCTAAGCCCTGTTCAGTAACGCCCCATTCAGAGTTTGAATGTGAAGTTTATGTTTTGAAGAAAGAAGAAGGCGGCCGACACACTGCTTTTGTTGGCGGTTATAAGCCCCAGTTTTATATCCGAACCACTGATGTAACCGGAGAGGTGACTTTGCCCGAAGGCAGGGAAATGGTTATGCCTGGAGACACGGCTAATTTCAGCGTTAAGCTGATTTACCCGGTGGCTTTGGAAGAAAAACAGAGATTTGCTTTCCGAGAAGGCGGCAAAACTGTTGGCGCCGGCGTGGTAACCAAGATTATTAAATAACTCTGTTAATTAATGCCTCAGGCAGCTGAACCTAAACAAAAGATGAGAATCAAGATTAGATCTTATGACCATAAGGTCATAGATAGTTCTTGCCGGTTGATTATTGAAACCGCGACCCGCTATGGCGCTGAAGTGGTTGGCCCGGTGCCTTTGCCGACCGAAGTGAAAAAATATACGGTTAATCGCTCCACTTTCGTTCATAAGGATTCGCGAGAGCAATTTGAAATGAGAATCCACAAACGGCTGATTGATATTTTAAACCCTTCAGCGAAAACCATTGAGGCATTAACTAATTTAAGCTTGCCCGCCGGGACAGAGATTGAAGTTAAAATGGCAGTTTAACCAGAAAGGGTTTTCAGGAAATCAGGGTTCAGGTTTAAGCAAAAATTAATTGAAAAGCGTCCTGATCAGACGCTTTTCAACTTGCTATAAGGTTACTAATTCACGAATAATTACAAATTTACAAATGAATGCAAATTAATTTCTTACCAATCATAGATTTATAGTATTCGTATATTGGTACAAATTCGTATTTTCGTAAAACTATGAAGTTTATTTTAGGGAAAAAATTAGGCATGATGCAGATTTTTGAGCCGGAAACAAAAGCGGCTCTGCCGGTGACTTTGGTTGAAGCCGGTCCGGTTTTTATTACTCAGGTCAAAACCAAAGACAAAGACGGCTATTCGGCGGTCCAGGTTGGTTTTAGCAAGAAAAAAAAGTTGACCAAACCATTAAGAGGCCATTTAAAAAATTTAGGCAATCTGCATTATCTGCGCGAGTTTAGAATTAACCAAGGCGAAGAGGCTGAATTTGAAAAAGGGAAGGAGATTACGGTTGAGATTTTCGCTAAAGGAGAGAAAGTGGCTGTTTCCAGTTTTTCCAAAGGTCGGGGCTTTGCCGGTGTCGTTAAGCGGCACGGCTTTCACGGCGGGCCAAAAACCCATGGCCAAAAGCATAGCTTAAGGCGGCCGGGCTCAATCGGCGCGACAACTCCCCAGCGAGTAATTAAAGGAACCAGAATGGCCGGCCATATGGGCGCAGAAAGAGTTACAGTTAAAGGATTGAAGGTTGTTGACCTGGATCCGGAAAAAAACATTCTATTTATTAAAGGCGCGATCCCGGGGCATTTTGGCAGTTTAGTCGAAATAAAGGGTTATAAAACATAGAACATGAAACGTGAAACTGGAAAAATAAAAGTCTCTGTCTGGAATTCTGAAGGGAAGATAGTTAAGGAAATAGAGTTGCCAGAAAATATTTTTGGCTTGGAACTGAACAATGATTTAATTCATCAGGTTGTTTATGTTTTACGTTCAAATCAGCGCCAGCCGACTGCTCATGCCAAAACCAGGGCCGAAGTCAGCGGCGGCGGGAAAAAACCCTGGCGGCAGAAAGGCTTAGGCCGCGCCAGGCATGGCTCAATCCGGTCGCCGATCTGGGTTGGCGGCGGCGTTGCCCACGGGCCAACTAAAGAAAAATCTTATCAAAAGAAAATCAATAAAAAGATGAAGCAAAAAGCTTTGTTTCAGATTCTGTCTTCCAAGCTAAAGCAAAACCGATTTCTGATTTTAGAGGGAGAAATAAAACTCAAAGAGCCAAAAACTAAGCTGGCCGAAGCTTATTTGAAAAATATTTTAAAATCAGGAAGCAGGGCTAAAAAAACTTTGCTGGTTAATGATTTTGAATCTCCGACCCAAGCCCGCGCTTTTTACAACCTCAATTATTTGAAAGTCATTCCGGTAAAGAATATTAATATTTTAGATTTGGTTAATTTTCCTTATTTATTAATGCCGGAGAGCGGTTTAGAAAATTTAATTAAGCATTTAACTAAATAAAATGTCAGCTTTAGGAATTTTTAAAAAGACCAAAACAAAGAAAGCCAAAGCGAGCAAAAAAACAAATCTACCCAAGGCAGAAAAAAAAGCTTTGGCTCCGACTGGCGGCGGCAGCGGAACAAAAATTATTCTTGGGCATCCGCATCTGAGCGAAAAAGCCAGTTTGCTGAAAGAAAAGGATAATGCTTATGTTTTTGTGGTGAAGAATTCAGCTAATAAAAAATCAGTTGGACAAGAAGTAGAGAGATTTTACAAAGTTAAAGTCGAGAAAGTCAGAATTATTAATCTGCCGAAAAAACCAAAAAATCTCGGCCGGACCCAGGGTTATCGCCCGGGTTTTAAAAAAGCTTTAGTTTATCTGGCTGCGGGGCAGAAGATTGATTTGTTTTAAAGTACACGAATAGCCTTAACGAATAGGCGCACACGAATTAAGGCATTTGAGCTGAATATTAAAATAAAATTGAATTATTATGGCAATTAAAACCTCAAAACCAAAAACACCCGGAAGGCGGCACTATCAAGTGGTTGATTATTCTGGTTTGTCCAAGGTTAAACCGAAGAAATCTTTAGTTCAAGGCAAGAAAAAAACTGCCGGAAGAAACACTTTTGGCCGGATTACGGTTAGGCATCGGGGCGGCGGGGCGAAAAGGCGCTATCGCTTAGTTGATTTTGGCGAGAAATTTCTCGGCTTGAGCGGAAAGATTGAGACTCTTGAGTATGACCCAAATCGGACTGCTTTTATCAGTTTGGTTTTGCTTAGCAATGGTAAAAGGGTTTATTTGCTGGCGCCGTCAGGCATTAAAGTTGGTGATACGATTGAGGTTGCTGAAAAAGCCGAGATTAAGATTGGCAACCGGATCCGTTTAGAAAATATCCCGGTTGGGACCCAGGTTTGCAATATTGAGCTTCATTCCGGCCAAAAAGGAAAATTAGCCCGTTCAGCCGGAGCTTATGCAACAGTTATGGCTCATGAGGGGACATACACTCATCTTAAGCTGCCTTCAGGAGAGGTAAGAAAGGTTTCTTCTTCCGGGTTTGCGACGATTGGCCAGGTCTCTAATTTTGAGCATCGGTTGGTCAGTTTGGGACAGGCCGGCAGATCTAGATTAATGGGGCGGCGGCCAACAGTCAGAGGCAAAGCAATGAACCCAAGGGACCATCCTTATGGGGGCGGCGAAGGCCGGACTACTCGGGGGACAAAAAGGCCAAAAGACAAGTGGGGTAATATTACCGGCGGAAGAAAAACCAGAAAAAAAAGAAAATGGTCAAATAAATTAATTCTTCAGCGCCGGCCGAAAAAGAAAAAATAACCTGTTGGACTGGGGTTAAATAAACTGAAAAAATTTGCTATAATTAAACCTCAAATTTTGGGTTTTAAAGTTTTACAAAGCAAGAAAATATGTCAAGAAGTTTAAAAAAAGGACCATACGTTGACCAAAAATTGTTGAAAAAAGCAGCCAAACTGAAACCCGGAGACAAAACCGTGATTAAGACTTGGTCAAGAGACTGCACCATTGTCCCGGAAATGGTTGGTCTTACTTTTGGGGTTCATAATGGCAAAGACTTTATTCCCGTGGCAGTAATTGAGGAGATGGTTGGGCATAAATTAGGCGAATTTTCTCCAACCAGAAAGTTTATTAAACATGGCGGCAAAAAGCAAAAAGCTTTAGAGGCAGCCAAACAAAAACCGACTAAATAATTTAATTATCATCAGTAAAAGCATTAGTAAAATTTTATGGATCCCGTTAGAAATTCAACCATGATTAAACGAATCAAATTTTTAACCAAAATAAAGTCAACTATTGTCTTTATTTTTTCGAATAATGAATTAACCTTCTTAAATTTCTAACAGGATGGACAAAGTTGTTGCTAAATTAAAATATTTAAGAGTTGCCCCGAAAAAGGTCAGGCAAGTAGCCCGCCTGCTCAAGGGGATGAGTTTTGTTGAGGCTGAATCCCAGTTAAAGTTTTTGCCCCAGAAAAGCGTTAAACCTTTGTATAAATTATTGATTTCTGCCGGAGCCAACGCAGAAAACAATTACAATCTTTCTCGGGCCGATCTTTTTGTTGAAAATATTTTGGTTGATCCGGGTCCGACTTTGAAAAGAATGAGAGCCCGGGCAAGAGGGATGGCGGCGCCGATTAGAAAAAGAAGCTCGCATATTACTTTATTTTTGTCTCCAATCCGGGGCAAACAACTCAAGCGAGTTGCTAAAAAACAAAGTTTAAAGATGAAAAAGCCAAAAAAATCAGCTATTCGGTCAGAAAAAGCCGGTTCCCCTCCTAGGCGGCCGATGAAAAAAGAAAGGTTGGCTAAGGCAAGCGGAGTGAAACAGAAAGTTTTTCGGAGAAAGGCAATTTAAAAGGCTGCTAATATACAAATTGATACTAATATACCAATATTAAAACTTGTAAATTGATTCAGTTATATTTATAGATAAATTAATGAGATTAAATAATTTGTAGATTTGTAATTATTCGTAAATTTGTAACTTTATGACGCATAAGACTAATCCAATTTCACATCGTTTAGGGATTTTTGAAAACTGGCGTTCCCGATATTTCAAACGGAAAGATTTGGGTTTTCTTTTAGAAGAAGACCATCTAATTCGAGATTTAATTGATAAAAAGTTCAAACGTTCCGGAATTGAGAGAATTGAGATTGAGAGAAGCGGCCAAGAGGTAAAGCTGTTTATTTTTTCCGCCCGGCCCGGGTTTATTATCGGTCGAGGCGGCACCGGAATTAATGATCTTCGCCAGGAGCTGGAAAAAAATATCAGCAAGCTTCGACAGAAAAATAATTACAGCCAAGACTTTGTTCTTCAGATTAGCGTTGAAGAGGTGAAAAAACCCGAAATCTCTGCCCGGATTGTTTCAGAAAACATTGCTTTGGCTTTGGAGAAAAGAGCCCCTTTCCGGCGGGTGATGAAAAGCACTTTGAGCAAAATTATGAGCTATAAAGAGGTTAAAGGGGCAAAGATTTTAGTTTCCGGCCGCTTGGGCGGAGTTGAGATCTCCCGAACCGAATGGTTAAGCGACGGTAAAATTCCTTTGATTACTTTAAGGTCAAAGATTGATTATACTGAAAATCGGGCTTATTGCAGTTATGGGGTTCTTGGGATTAAAGTCTGGATTTATAAAGGTGAGCAGACGGATTTTGATGAAACTAAAAAATTAGAGATTTAGCAATATGCTGGCGCCGAAAAAAATAAAACACAGAAAATGGCACAAAGGCCGTTCAAGAAAAAGAGTTAAAGAAACCCGAGGCACAGAATTGGCTTTCGGCTCTTTTGGAATCCAGTCCTTAGAAGCAAAATGGCTAACCGCGAACCAAATTGAAGCAGCTAGAAAAGTGATTTCCAAACGGGTGAAAAAAGGCGGCAAGATGTGGATTCGAGTCTTTCCGGACAAGCCGGTAACCAAAAAACCGCCTGAAGTAACTATGGGCAGCGGCAAGGGCGCGGTTGATCATTATGTTTTTCCGGTTCGGCCCGGGCGGATTATTTTTGAGGTTGACGGGGTGACAAGAGAAATCGCAGTTGAGTCTTTGAAACAGGCTGGTTATAAGCTTCCGTTTAAAACCAGAGTGGTTAGCCGAAATTAGCGTTTAAGTCAATGGCAACGATGAAAAATAAAGATTTAGAGAATAAAACCGAGTTAGAATTAGTTAATTTAATTCAAGAACTGATAGTTAAGCAGCGGAACTTGAAATTTGACTTGAAAATGGGTAAATTACAAAACATCTCTTTGCTGTCGAAAACAAGGAAACAGCTTGCCCAAGCAAAGACAATTTTAAAGATGAAATATGGAAGAAAAATCTAAACCAGTAAAAAAAAGAAGATTAAAAGGAGAAGTGGTTTCAGCCAAAATGGAGCAGACCGCGGTGGTTTTGGTTAAGCGAGTAAAGCATCATAAGCTTTACAAAAAAAGAATTAAATTTTCCCAACGGTTTAAAGCTCATAATCTCGGAAACCGGTATCGCGAAGGGGATTTTGTTGAAATTCAGGAAACCCGGCCGCTTTCTAAAGAAAAACGCTGGGAGATTATCGGTAAAACCAAGAAATAATTATTAAAATTACGAAGATATAAATCAAGACAAAATATACAAATATCAAATTCGCAGATTCGTAATAATTTGTAAATTAGTAACCTTATTATGATTCAGTTAAGAACAATGTTAAGAGTGGCGGATAATAGCGGAGCAAAATTAGTCCAATGCTTTCGGGTTTATGGCGGTTCAGCTAAGAAATACGGAGAGATCGGTGATATTGTGATGGTGGCGGTTAAAGAAGCAGAACCAAGAAAACCGGTGAAAAAACATGATAAAGTCAAGGCAGTGATTGTCCGCCAGCGAAAGTCCAAAAGAAGAAAGGACGGCTCTTATATCCGTTTTGATGACAATGCCGTGGTGATTTTGGATAAAGGCAAACTGCCTAAAGGCGGAAGGATTTTCGGCCCGATTGCCAGAGAGATAAAGGAAAAGGGTTTTGACAAAATTGTTTCTTTAGCCGGAGAAATTCTTTAAAGCCGTAAAAGTATAAAAATTTGTAGATTTGTAATTTTATGACACAGCCAAAATTAAAAATTAAAAAAGGCGACCTGGTCCGGGCGATTTCCGGAAAAGACAAAGGCAAGCAAGGAAAAGTAATTCGAGTTATCCCAAGCAAGCGCAAAGCAATAGTTGAAGGGCTGTTTTTAGTTAAGAAAATTAGGCGGCCAAAAAAAGCCGGAGAAAAAGGCGAAATTATTGATTTGCCCCAGCCGGTTGATTTAGCTAAATTGATGCTGGTTTGCTCTTCTTGTTCAAAGCCGGTTCGGATCGGCTATGTTGTTGAAGGTAAGAATAAATCCCGAATTTGTAAAAAATGCCAAGCAAAAATATGAGTTTGAAACAAAAATTTGAAAATGAGATTGCCGCCGAGTTGAAAAAAAAGCTTGGCTTAGGTAATATATACCAGATTCCCAAGATAGAAAAAGTCGTGGTTAACTGCGGGATCGGGCGGTTAGTTTCTGGCGAAGATAAAAAGAGCCAGAAGAATCAGGTGCTTGATGAAGTTTCCGAACTCCTAAGTTTGATTACCGGCCAAAAACCGCGCTTAAATCAAGCAAAGAAATCAATTGCCGGGTTTAAATTAAGGCAGGGAGAGACAATCGGCCTGTCAGTTACTTTAAGGGGCCAGAGAATGTATGATTTTTTAGAGCGGTTTTTGAATTTAGTTTTGCCTCAAGTTAGGGATTTTCGAGGGATTCCTCAAAAATCAGTTTCTCAAAACGGGATTTTAAATTTTGGGATTAAAGAGCATATTGTTTTTCCGGAAACAATGGAAAAAGATTTTAGCCGTCTTTACGGTTTGCAGATTACTGTTGTTCCCCAAGTAAGAGATCGGGACCAGGCCCTAGAGCTTTATCAATTAATGAGTTTTCCCTTTCAAAGGTAGCTTTTATTTAACGATATTGTATGGCGAAAAAATCAGTTATTGCCCGGGCAAAGAAAAAGCCCAAATACTCAACCAGAATAGTCAGGCGCTGTTTTCGTTGTGGCCGGAAAAGGGGTTATTTAAGGGATTTTAATCTTTGCCGGATCTGCTTTCGGGAAATGGCTAGCCAAGGATTGATTCCGGGCGTAAAAAAATCCAGCTGGTAAGAAGGTAATCGCGAATATACGAATCAACACAAATATACAAATATCTATCATTTATTTATATCATTTATATGAGTCTCACAAAGTGTATAACATTGAGAGTTGTCTATAATGGTATTGGTATTATTAGTATTTATTAGTACATTAGTAGGATTATATGGATACGATTGCTAACATGCTCACCTCAATCAGAAATGCCCAGGCAGTTAAAAAAGAAACTGTTAAAGTTCCTTATTCTAAATTTAAGTCTGAATTAGCCGAAGTTCTTAATGGCTTGGGTTTTATTAGCGCTGTCGGCCGAGGCGGGAAAAAAGAAAAAAAATATTTAGAGATAACTTTAAAATATAATGATGGTCAAGGAGCAATCAGCCAACTGAAAAGGAT
Source organism: Patescibacteria group bacterium (assembly GCA_040753135.1). Classification (NCBI taxonomy): domain Bacteria; species Patescibacteria group bacterium. Next base: position 76,921 of record JBFMGR010000001.1, read on the forward strand.
TTCTAAACCGGGCCAAAGGCTGTATTCTGGGTTTGCCGATTTTCGCTGGCCCAGGGGAGCGATTTTAATCGTTTCAACTCCCAAGGGCTTAATGACAGGCGAGCAGGCAAAGAAAAACAAGCTTGGCGGAGAATTAATTTGCTTAATCAGTTAATTTATGTCCAAAATCGGGAAAAAAATTATTATTCTGCCTGAAGGGGTTGAGCTTAACTGGGAAGACAATTCTGTTACTGCTAAGGGGCCAAAAGGAAGTCTGACTAAAAAACTGGCTTTGTCCGGATTCAAATTATCATTGGCAAATAACCAGTTAGAGATTATTCCTCCGGAGAATCTGAATAAAAAATATCGCTCTCTCTGGGGCACGATAAGGGCAGTGATTAATAATATGGTGGTTGGCGTCTCCCAGCCGTTTGGGAAGGTTCTGCTTTTTGAAGGAGTTGGTTATCGGGCGGAAGTCAATGGTAAAGAACTGGTTTTAAACTTGGGCTATTCTCACCCGGTTAAACTGCAAATTCCTGAAGGTATTGAGATTGAGGCGGGCAAAGGAGAGATTAAAGTTTCCGGAATAGATAAAGAATTGGTCGGACTTTTCGCCGCCAAGATTAGAAAAACAAGAAAAGTTGAGCCCTACAAAGGCACCGGGATACGTTATCAAGACGAGATAATTAAAAGAAAAGCGGGCAAGAAGATGGCCGGCGCCGCTTAGTCAATATCTATGCGAATAGCCTTAACGAATAGGCGCACACGAATAAAACTATGTTAGAATCTAAAGCAAAGATAAGAAAGCAAAAAAAAGAAAGACGGCATGAGCGAATTCGGGCAAGAGTTTTTGGCACTGCCAAGCGGCCCCGCTTGTCTGTTTTCCGTTCTAACAAGCATATTTTTGCCCAATTAATTGATGACGAGAAGCAGATTACTTTGGCGTCAGTTTCTGACCAGCATTTGACTAAAGCAAAGAAAAATGAATCCGGATTGGACCGGGCTTTCAGTGCCGGTAAACTTTTAGCGGAAAAAGCAAAAAGCCAGGGAATTAAAACAGTTGTTTTTGACCGAGGCGGGTATCTTTACCATGGCCAGATCAAAAAATTGGCTGAAGGCGCTAGAGAAGGCGGATTGGCCTTTTAATTTAGGATATAAACAATTAGCAAATTCACAGGTTTATGGCGAGAGTGACAGTTTCAAAAAGAAAAGAAGACCAATGGCAGCAAAAACTGCTTGAGATTAATCGGGTGACCCGAGTTGTTGGCGGAGGCAAACGCTTGAGTTTTCGTGTGGTGATGGTGATTGGCGATTTTCAGAGCAAGGTTGGAGTTGGAGTGGCCAAGGCCGGCGATGTTTCTAAAGCAATAGAGAAATCTATCTTTCAAGCCCAGAAAAATATTATTGAGGTTCCTATTGTTGACGGGGCAATAAGCCGCGAAGTTGAAGCCAAACACTCAAGCGCCAGGATTTTAATTAAGCCGGGTAAAAAGGGACGAGGGTTAATTGCCGGCGGCCCGGCCCGGATTATACTTTCTTTTGCCGGAGTAAAAGACGCGGTGGCAAAAAATCTTGGCCGGACAACCAATAAGCTGACTAATGCGACCGCGGCAATTAAAGCTCTGAAGAAATTAAGCCAATAAAGAATAATTTTGAATATATAAATATACAGATTATTTATTGTTTACAAATTTCACCGGACGCATATTAAATATTTATTAACAGATTAGTAAAATTTATGGTTTTAATTAATGAAATCCAGCCGAAAAATAAGCTGAAAAAGAAAAAAAGAATCGGCCGCGGCGGCAAGCGAGGAACTTATTCAGGCAAAGGGATGAAAGGACAGAAAGCTCGGGCTGGGGCAAAGATAAAATCTGAAAAAAAAGAAGCGATTTTAAGGATTCCGAAAAAACGGGGAATTAGGTTTGTCAATCGTCCGTCTAAAACCAGAGCCGCGGAATTCGGAGTTAATCTTAGCGAGATAAACAAAACGTTTAATCAAGGCGAGATTGTTAATTTAAAGACCCTGGTTCAGCGCGGCTTGGTGAAAAAACAAACTCGGGTTAAGATTTTAGCCAAGGGCGGATTAAATAAAAAATTAAGTTTCTCGGGCTTGTTTTATTCAAAAACTGCCAAGCAATTAATTGAAAAAGCAGGCGGAACTGCTGATTAGATATGTTTAAAGCTATTCTCTCGCTTTTTAAAGCCAAAGATTTAAGGAAGAAAATTCTGATTGTTACCGGACTTTTATTGGTAACCCGATTTTTTGCTGCGGTGCCGGTTCCGGGCGCAGACACGGAAAGGTTAAAAGCTTTTTTCTTGCAGAACCAATATCTTGGTTTGGTGAATATTTTTTCCGGCGGCGCTTTGGCTAATTTTTCCGTGGCAATGCTCGGAATCGGCCCGTATATTACTGCCTCAATTATTTTTCAGCTTCTGACGATGATCTTCCCGTCTTTGAAAGAAATGTATTATGAGCAAGGCGAAGCCGGCCGGGCAAAGTTTGTCCGCTATACCAGATTCTTGACCGTAGTTTTGGCTTTTATCCAGGGGTTTGCTTTTTTGAGCTATTTAAAAAACCAGGGAGTGATTTTAGAGCTTTCCGGATTTGAGCTTTTCCGCAACCTAAGCTTGATTACTGCCGGTTCGGTTATTTTTATGTGGTTAGGCGAGCTGATTTCAGAACAGAAAATCGGCAATGGCAGTTCTTTGATTATTTTTGCCGGTATTGTCACCGATCTGCCGAATGCGATTAGAACAAATATTATCACTTTTGATTATTCCCAGATTCCATCTTATCTGATTTTCCTTGTTCTTGGTTTGGTGACGATTGGCAGTGTGGTTTTAATTAATGAGGCGGAAAGGAGGGTGCCGATTAGTTATGCCAAAAGGGTTCGGGGAATGAAGGTTTACGGCGGAGCTAACACTTATCTGCCGCTGAAGATTAACCAGGCCGGCGTGATTCCGATTATCTTTGCCATCTCAATTTTGCTTTTTCCGGGTTTATTAGCTCAGATTTTGAGCTTGAGCAAAAACGAAACTTTATTGAAATTAGCTTTGAATCTGCAGTCATTTTTCAATAACCAGTTGATTTATGGATTTTCTTATTTTATTCTGGTTTTTGCTTTTACTTATTTTTATACTTTAATTACTTTTGATCCGAACGAGATTTCAAAAAATCTTCAGCACCAAGGCGGATTTATCCCCGGAATCAGGCCGGGCCAAAACACGGCCGAGTTTTTAGGCAGAATTTTATACCGGATTACCTTTTTAGGAGCAATCTTTCTGGGGATTATTGCGATTCTGCCTTTGGCGGTTCAATCAATGACCGGCATCAGCACTTTAACCTTAGGAGGGACCTCGCTTTTAATTGTTGTTTCAGTGGCCTTAGAAACTGTTCGCCAGTTGCGGGCTCAGCTGTTAATGCGCGAATACGAAGCGTTTTAAATTGCTGTTTTTAAAGATTTAAAATTTAAATAATCTCGCACTTAACCGTGCGGGTTTGTTTTTAATACATAAAACTTGTTATAATTTCAATTATTAACATTGTTATGTATGGCTAAATTTAGAATTTTTTGCGTTATCGGCAAGTCTGGGTCTGGCAAAGGCACCCAAATAGAGCTTTTAAAAAACAAGCTTAAGCCGGTTAAGCATATTTATTCTGGTGATATGCTGCGGGCTTTTATTAAGCAAGATTCGGCTTTGGCAAAAAAAGTTAGTGCTAAGATAAATAAAGGTTATTTGGCGCCGGATTGGCTGACTGATTATCTCTGGCAAACCGAGCTGTTAAATCTTCCGGCTTCAACTCCAAATATTATTTTTGAAGGCACGCCAAGAACTATTGCCCAAGCTTTGGTGATGGATGAGGTTTGCCAATGGATGTTTGGGATAAAGCCAATCGCAATTCATCTGGATATTTCTGACCAAGAAGCAAAAAAAAGATTGTTAAAAAGATTGGTCTGCAAAAAATGCGGCCAGCCAGTGCCGTATAAACTGTTGGATCAAAATCCTAAAATCTGTCCGGTTTGCGGCGGCCCAATTATAAAACGAAAAGATGACAATAATAAAGCAATTTTAAACCGGCTGAAGTTTTTTAAAAAAGAGGTTTTGCCGACAATTGATTATTATAAAACTAAAAAACGGTTGATCTATGTTAACGGTAAGCAAGACGTGCCTGAGGTTTTTAAAGAACTGTGGAGTAAACTAAAGAAAATAATATAAAATGATGCTAATCTGCAAATCTTATGCTAATCTACGAATTGCGAATAACAATTTATTATACTAATCTACAAATTTTATCCGAATCTACAAATTTGCGAATAACAGAGATTATAAAATTAAATCTATAAACAATTTATTCGCATATTAGCTGATTAGCATTAGATTCGTATATTATTGGTATCATAATGATTACGATTAAATCTGATAAGGAAATTAAGCTGCTGCAAGCAGCTGGCAGGCGCTTGGCTTTAGTTTTGAGTGAATTGAAAAAGCTTTGCTATCCAGGCATCTCTGCGGCCGAATTAGACCGCCGGGCTGGTTATTTGATGAAAAAATATCATAGCCGGCCTTCGTTTTTTAAATACCGGCCGGCGCCGCATTTAAAACCCTATCCGGCTAATATCTGTGTTTCGGTTAATGAAACAATTGTCCACGGGATTCCTAAAGAAAAGATAGTTTTTAAAGAAGGAGATTTGGTTACAGTTGACGCTGGTTTGATTTATGCTGAGATGTATGTTGATTCAGCTTTTACGGTTGGGATCGGTAAGATTCCTGCTAAAACAAAGAAACTAATCAAAGCAACAGAAAAAGCTTTGGAAGCAGGAATCAAACAATGCTTGGTTGGTAAAACCATTGGCGATATTGGTTTTGCTATTGAAACAACCATAAAAAAGTCCGGTTTTTCGGTGGTTAAAGATCTGGTTGGCCATGGAGTTGGCTATGCGGTCCATGAAGAGCCGGCAGTGCCCAATTTTGGCAAAAAAAACCAAGGAGTAAAGCTTGAACCCGGCATGATTTTAGCTTTGGAGCCAATGGCCTGCTTCGGTTCTGGCGAGATTTTAGAGTTAGAAGACGGCAGTTTTATTACTTTGGATAACTCTTTGTCCGCTCAGTCTGAACATACAGTAGTAATCACTCAAGATAAACCATTAGTGGTAACAGAATTGAAAAGTATCAAGTAGAAAGTATTAAGTATTAAACGGAATGATTATTTTAGCAATTGATTTTGGAGAAAAGCGCTTTGGTTTAGCATCAGCGGACTCAAAAACAGAGGTAGCGTTGCTGCTTGGAGAGATTAGCTTTTCTTCTTTAACTGAAGCAAAAAAAGAGTTGAGCAAGATTATTAAAGAAAAAGGCGCCTCAACTTTGGTTTTTGGTTTGCCCTTGAGTTTTAAATTTGAAGAAACTCCAATCTGCGGCAAAATTAGGCGCTTTGCTCTGGAAGCAGAAAAAGAATTCGGAGTTAAAATTGCTTTTGTCAACGAGGTTTTAACTACCGAGATGGCGAAAAAACTTAATCAATCAACTAAAAACAAAGATTCAACTAGTGCGATGATTATTTTACAGGATTATTTAACTCGTTTAAAAGAACATGGGAGATAAAGTCTTTGTTTCAGTAGTAATCCCAGCTTATAATGAACAGTTCAATATTATTGAAACTTTAAACTCGGTTTTTTCTTATCTTAAGAAACAAAGTTATGATTTTGAGGTAATTGTAGTTAATGACGGTTCAACCGACAAAACCAAAGATTTGATTCTGGAATACCAAAAGTCTTTTTCTAATCTAATTTTTATTGATAATGAAATTAACCGAGGCAAGGGCTTTGTCGTTAAACAAGGGATGTTGCGGGCTAAAGGAGAGCTGGGTTTATTTATGGACGCAGATAACTCAACCAAGATTCAAGAAATTGAAAAAGCCCTGCCTTTATTTAAACAGAGCGCTGATTTAGTGATTGGCTCGCGGCGGCTAAAAGAGTCCAGGATTGTTGAGTCCCAACCGGCTCATCGCCAGTTTTTAGGCGAGGTATTTAGATTAACTACCAAGTTTTTATTTGGTTTGCCTTATGATGATACTCAAGCCGGCTTCAAGGTTTTTAATCGCAAAGCCAGGCAGGTCTTTGCCCGGCAAAGAATTTCTGGCTGGAGCTTTGATGTTGAGCTTTTGGTGCGGGCAAAAAAACTTGGCTTAAACATTGTTGAGATTCCGATTGAATGGGAAAACCGCAAGCAGTCAAAAGTCAGGTTAAAAGGAATGATAAAAGCGTTGTTTGAGTTTGTTAGAATTTATTTTGGTAAATTTGGGGATTAGGACAACTCTTAAAAATCAATCAGATAAATTTGCTATACTAAAAATATTAAAGAACATGCTTTTGGTTTTTAATTGGAAACTTAATCCCCAGAACTTTAACCAGGCGGTAAAACTGTTTGAGGCAATGAAAACGGGCTCAAAAAAAGCCAAAAACTCTGTTATTGTTATTTGCCCGCCATTTGAGCATTTGTTTAGAATCTTAAATCTTGGGGCTAAAGTCAGCAATCTTTATTTCGGCGCCCAAGATTGTTTTTGGGAGAATTCCGGCTCTTATACTGGCGAGATTTCGCCTCTGGGCTTAAAAACCGCTGGGGTTGATTATGTTATTTTGGGGCACTCGGAAAGAAGGCAATACTTGGATGAAACTAATGAGATGATTAATAAAAAACTCATCTCGGCCTTAAGTTTTGGTTTAAAACCAATGCTCTGCCTTGGTGAAGATGAAAAGACCCATTTTCAAGGAGAAAAAGCAGTTAATTCTTTTTTGAAGAGTCAGTTAGTTCAAAGTCTGCTGGGCGCGGAAAGGCTGTCTTTGTCCCAGAAAAGCAATTTGATTCTTGTTTATGAGCCAATCTGGGCAATCAGCGATAATTCCGGCAATCTGGCTGACAATCCGGCTGATGCTGCCGCGGCGATTAAATATTTGAAAGAAATATTGGTTGCTGATTATCAATTGCCGATTCCGAAGGTGCTTTACGGCGGTTCGGTCAATAGTAAAAATATCGCTGATTTTTTGAAGTACCCGGAGGTTGACGGTTTTTTGATTGGCCGAGCCTCTTTGAACCAGCAGCAAGCAAAGGAAATTATGGCAATTGCCGGTTGAACGTGCTATCTTTTATAGAGAATTAATTTAAAAAAGTTTCTATGATAGAAAGCCGTTTTAAAAACATTTTGTTCATTGCTTTGTCGTTGTTTTTATTTACCCTGATGGCTTTGGGAACCGCTTTCTTTTTCCATTTAATTAATTATTCTTTTTCCGGCGCGCCGGCAGTAATCAATGTTTCTGGGCAAGGCAAAGTGATTTATCAGCCGGATTTGGCGGAAATAAATATCTCGGTGATTACTAAAGGCGGGGCGCCGGATCAAGTTCAGCGGGAAAATGACGGAAAAGTCCGGGCGATAGTTGATTATCTAAAAGAAAAAGGCGTTAAGGAAGAAGATATTAAAACCAGGTATTATAATCTTTATCCTGAATATGAGCAGCTGACTCCGGACAGCCCCTATGGCGGGGTTAACCCCTTGGAGATTATTGGCTATTCTTTAAATCAAGGGCTGGGCTTTAAAGTTAGAGAGATTGGTTTGGCAGGCGAGATCTTGGCCGGCCTGACTGACAAAGGGGCTAATAACATTGAGAATATCTCTTTTGGTTTGAGCGATGAAAAGACTGAAGAATTAAGATCACAAGCTAAACAGCAAGCAATTGAAAAAGCCCAAGCAGAGTTTCAAAAAATGAAATCTCAATTTGGCTTTAAAAAGTTTCGCTTAACCGGCATTAATGATTTATCTTCTTATCCCGGGGCTTATTTAGAGAAATCCGCTTTGGGTCTGGGCGGGGATTCCCTGCCGGCTTCACCGATTCAACCCGGTACCGGCGAGGTCATTGTTAATGTAAACCTGACCTATAAAGTTAAGTGAGGAGATTGCCTAAAAAAACTTATTTTAAAAATAAGCGAGTTTTAATTCGGGCTGATTTTAACGTCGAGATTGAAAGCAATCGGGTGGTTGATGATTTCAAGATTGTCCGGGCTTTGAAAACAATCAAATATGTTAATTCTCAATCTCGGTATGTTTTGTTGGTCAGTCACTTGGGCAATCCTAAAGAAGGCGGCCGACTCGACTCTTTAGCGCCGGTAGCAAAGTATTTGTCAAAACTTTTGAATAAAAAAGTTTATTTTGTTTTTGACCGGCTTGAGCAGTTGGAACAAAGTTTGTCCGGCTTGCCCAAGGGGTCAGTGGTTTTATTGGAAAATATCCGATTTTATTCTGGCGAATATTCAGAATCCGGTTATGTTAATTCAGTTTCTTTTTCTAAAAAATTAGCTAGTTTGGCTGATTGTTATATTAACGAGGCATTTGGCGAGTCGCACCGAAAAGTTTCTTCTCTTGTTGGGATTACCAAATATCTGCCCAGTTTTGCCGGATTTAATTTAGTTGAAGAGATAAAAAATCTGGACCGGATAAAAAAAGGCTTTAAAAAACCTTTGGTAATTATTTTAGGCGGCTCAAAGCTGAAAACAAAACTGCCATTGATAAAAAGTTTTATTAAGCAAGCTGACCAGATTCTTCTTGGCGGCGCCTTGGCAAATACCTTTCTAAGATCTTTGGGATTAGAAATTGGCCGGTCTGTTTTTGAAAAAGATTTTTTAAAACAGGCAAGCCGGTTAGCTGAATTAAAGCAGGTTTATCTGCCGATTGATTTTGCCATTGCTAAATCTAAGAACAGCAAAAAATTTCGCCTTACTGATAATCAATTACCGGCCACTGATTATCTTTTAGATCTCGGACCAGAAACAATCCGGCAATATCAAAAAATAATTAAAAGCGCCGGCATGATTCTTTGGAACGGACCAATGGGCTATTATGAGAACCCGGTTTTTTCTTTGGGGACAAAAGAGATAGCCAAAGCGATTTTTGCTAACAAAAAAGCTTTTAAGGTGATTGGCGGTGGTGATACTGCCGCTTTCTTAAGAAAAGCGGAATTTCCAATTTCTAATTCTCAATTCCTAAATACTTTTATTAGTACTGGCGGGGGAGCGATGCTGGAGTATTTAGCCGGAAAGAAATTGCCTGGAATTGAAACGTTGAATTATTAATTTTTTATTTGGTTTTTTACCGCAAATAAAATTCATAATTCTTTATTTATAATTCATGGGTCAAATAATTATTTATACAGACGGCGGGTCGCGGAATAACCCGGGGCCGGCAGGAATTGGCGTGGTAGCGGATTTGAGCGGGTTAACCGCGAACCTGCGCGGCAATAAAAACAAAGAATACCAGTGGAGCCAATATATTGGTAAAGCGACAAATAATCAGGCTGAATACCAAGCGATTATCTTTGCTTTGAAGAAAACTAAGGCTTTGCTCGGCAAAACCAAAGCAAAAAAAGTCAAAATTTTACTGAAAACAGACAGCCAATTAATTGCCAGCCAGCTGGAAGGAAAATACAAATTAAAAGAAAAAGAGTTTTTCCCGTATTTTATTGAGATCTGGAACCTGAAACAAGATTTTGGCGAAGTGAAATTCGAAGCTGTGCCGCGGGAGAAAAACAAATTAGCCGATAAATTGGTTAATTTAGCTTTGGATAAAGAACTGAATCAGGAAAAATTGTTTTGATCATTTTATGCAAGATGGCCTTGCCGCGTCATCAGACACGGTTTTGCTATTGTTACCCGGCTCGCTTCGTCAGAGCATGCGATACGACTTTGACTTTTTGGAATTTTTGGCTTATACTTAGTCCTAATCCCGCTTAGCGGGATTTATAACTGATTTTTAAATTAATGGAAAGAAACGATTTAATCAAAGAATTTGTTGCCAGGGGCCTGCATCTGGGCGGCCGGCGGTCTTTTATTCATCCAAAGATGAAAAAGTTCGTTTTTACTTTTAAAAATGATTTAGCTTTAATAGATTTAGAAAAAGCAGCTGAACTTTGGGAAAAGACTTTTGAAGAGTTAAAAAATCTAATTTTGCAAGGCAAAACGATTCTTTTTGTCGGCACTCAGCCGGCGGCTGGGCCGGTTTTGAAAAAATACGGAGAAGAGCTGAATCTGCCTTATATTACCGGCCGCTGGCTGGGCGGAACAATTACTAATTTTCAAACTCTTAAAAAAAGACTGGATTATTTGGCAGAGCTTGAAGCAAAATTAAACTCCCAGGAGGTTGATACTTATACAAAAAAAGAGCGGGGTTTAATGAAAAAAGAAAGTGAAGAGATAAGGGGAAAGTTTGAGGGATTGGTTAAGCTCAAGTTTCTTCCTGACGCCCTATTTGTTTTTTGCGGCAAAAAGCATCGGACTGCCTTAAAAGAAGCCCAAAGAAAAGGGGTGAAAATTTTTGGGCTTTTGGGTTTAGAAGATGACCCGGATCAGGCGAATCAATTTATCCCTTTAAATGATAACACTAGGATCGGGATTGAGTTTGTGATGGAGCAGATAAAGCAAATTTACCAGGAACAGCAAAAGGCAGCTAAAAAATCTTCTGAAGAGCCAAAGGAGAAAACAATTGAAACTGACGCGGGGGAAAAACCAACAAAAACCGCAGAATGAATTTGTCAAGAGTTCGCAATTTAACAATTAGGAATTAGAAATTGGAAATTAGGAATTATTTATTGGCATGTATTCGCCTTCAATTGAACAGATAAAAGAATTAAGACAGGCGACTTTGGCGCCGATGATGAAGTGCAAAGAAGCTTTGGTTGCTTCAGCCGGAGATTTTGAAAAAGCAGTTGCTTGGCTGAATGAAAAGGGAGCGATTAAGGCCGCAGCTAAATCAGAGCGTTCTGTTGGCGCCGGATTGATCAATGCTTATATCCACAATGGCGGCCAAGTTGGCGTTCTTTTAGACTTGCGCTGTGAAACTGATTTTGTTGCCAGAAACCAGGAGTTTAAAGACCTGGCCCATGAAATTTGCCTTCAGATTGCCGCGGCTTCGCCCAGATGGGTTTCATCGGAAACCGTTCCCGAAGACGAGATTAAAGAGAAAAAGCAAGCTTGGCTAAAAGAGGCTGAAGCTTTGGGCAAGCCCAAAGAAGTAGCGGAGAAAATTGTCCAAGGAAAACTGGATAGTTTTTACAAAGAAACCTGCCTTTTAAACCAGCCCCATTTTAAAAACGAGGAAGAAACAATTAATGACTTGATTGTCAAAACAGTGGCCAAATTGGGCGAGAACATAAAGGTAGGGAAATTTGTCCGTTTTGAAATATGATCTGGGAACTAATCCCGTTGGGTTTAATCTTAATCGGCTTTGGCGGAGCGTTTGTTTTTTTAATTAAAAGAACCGAATCTGTTTCAGATCAAGAGATTGAAGCTTTGATTAAACAAAATTCAGCCGTAGAGAAAATCAGCAATTTTTACCAAAGCAAAATCAAACCCAGGCTTGAATCCCGAGAGTTAGAAAATAGATTTCTGATTTTGCTGGAAAAGTTTTTGCGCTGGTTAAGAATTTTGACTCTAAAAACAGAGAATTGGTTGACCGGGAAAATTGACCAAGTAAAAGAATTAAGAAACCGGCCGAAGTTTGACCCATATTATTGGCTTTCGGTCAGGAGAAGCGCTTTGGAAAAAAAGATTGAGCAGACATTTTCGAAAAAATCGCTCTCCCGATCATTTGACCCGCTTAAAGAAGAGCTTAAATTAATCAAAAAAAGAGTCAACCAGCTTGATGAATGGGTTCATTTAGTCAGGTTTTATTTAGAAAAAGGCGAGCTGGAAGAGGCGAGGCGGCTTTTGGCTAAGATTTGGTTAAAAGGCGAAAAAAACTCGAGCTTGTCTTTACTGATTGAAGAATTCAGTTTAAAAGTCCAGGAAACAGAGATTAAACAAAAACAAGAACAAGAGATTGAAAAACAAGAGGAAGCGGATAATAATATAGGGAGTAAAGAGGGAGCAGATAGGCTTTAAAGAGACAGTCGGAATAATTCAGGCGGGATAGATGAAAAGACAATCCCCAATAGTCAATCGTAATTGTTCTATATAGCATTAAGGTATATTGATAAAAAATTATTATTAAGCATAAAAGATTCTATATTTTTATAAAAGAAAATTTTTGCGCAGGTAGTCCCGTAGGGGCCGGGAGCGGTCTGTAAAACCGTTGGCCACGTTGCCCGCGTGAGTTCGACTCTCACTCTGCGCACCATTCTGTTAAAATCTTGTAACAATATAGATGGCCCTATCGTCTAGCCCGGCCTAGGACATCGCCCTCTCACGGCGAAAACACGGGTTCAAATCCCGTTGGGGCTGCTAAACTATATGAAAACGAAGTTGTTAAAAACATGCGTTTCTTTCAATAAAAACAACAAAATCCCGCTTTTAAAGCGGGATTTTGTTATGCCCAGCACCACTAAAAATTAAAGAGTTTTAGTAACACTGGGCACGGCAGTAAGGAGGAAACTGCCGCGCTTTTTAAAGAGCTAAATTATATTATAACAGATTTTTCAAAAAAATCAAAGTGTGTTAAGGTAATTTTATGACCGATAAACAAAAAATCTTAATCTTATTTAGCTTGGGTTTAGCTTTGAATTTATTGGCCTGGGCTCTAATTTATTTTCAGGTGCCAGAGGAAAATTTCCCCTTTATTGTCAAATACAATATCTTTTTAGGTAAAGATCTGTTTGGGGATAAAACCGCCCTATTTTCTCTGCCAAGTTTAGGATTGATAATTTTAGCGATTAATGCTATATTGGCTTTAGCTTTATTAAGCAAAGAAAAAACCTTTGCTTTTTTAATTGGCTTAATAAATCTTTTCTGGCAGGTTTTTGTTCTCTTTTATGCTTTTGCTGCAATCTTCATCAATACTTATTAATTTAGTTCCATAATTCATAATTCTTTATTCATAATTCATTTAATAGATATGAAAGCAGTAGTGAAAATTAAAGGCCACCAGTATCTAGTTGCTAAAGGTGATAAGCTTAAGGTTCAGAAAATCAAAGCCGAGTCTAATGAGAAAATTTCTTTTGAAGATGTTTATTTAGTTTTTAATGATAAGGAATTTCATTTAGGCAAACCAAGAGTAGAAAAAGCAAAAGTTGAGGCTAAAATTCTCCGCCATTTAAAAGGCAGAAAAGTGATCGCTTTTAAATACGGGCCAAAAACCAGGCGCCGAGTTAAGCGGGGCTTTAGGCCGGAATATACTGAAATAGAAATCACTAGCATTAGCTAGTGATTTCTATTTTAAATCCAAAATTCCAATAACCAAAATTTTTAGCTACGGGTTGATTCGCTTTTAGCAGACAATTTTCAGATAATTCTAAAAGCCCAAAATTTAAAAAATGTTTAAATGAAAACAGGGGCGCCATTGGCACCCCTGATGTTTTTTCGCCCGGGAGTGTAATTTCTGCCCCCGGGCATTAGACGCGTGGGCAACCCGAGACTATGTCTCGGGTTGCCCGATCAGTATATTTATTATAGCAAGAAAAAATACCGCTGTCAAACGCAGGAATAGTTCAATTTAGGATTTCTTAATTTATTGAAGTCTCACTTCAATAAATTGTTTTCCGCGTCTAAAGAAGTCGGGCTTCTAAAACTAGGTCTTTATGGAAACCAATATGTTTCTGAACTTATGCAGATTTTAAGATATCAATATCGCTGGTCTTTAAGAATATTTTAAGATTTGTGGATTTATTTAGAAATTAGATATTAGGAATTAGATATTGCCAACGCTTTATCTTCTTGAAGTTAAGGCGTTGGTTAGGGTGTCTTCATCAGCAAACTCTATCTCCGCGCCCCTGGGCAGACCCAAACCCAAACGGGTGATTTTTAGATTAAATGGCGAGAGAAGTTTTTCCAGTTCCATCGCAGTCAGATCTCCTTCAGCAGTATGGCTTAATCCCAAAACCAGCTCTTTGATAGAAGAATCGTTTTTCAGCCGCTCCAACAGCTCTTTGATTCTTATCTCTTGGCCATTGCTCTTTTTTAAGGGTGAGAACAAGCCGCCTAAAATAAAATAAAGCCCTTGATATTTTTTAGTTTTTTCCAAACTAATTAAGTCAGTCTCTTTTTCAACCAGAGTTAAGATGGTTTTGTCCCGGCTTGGATTACGGCAAATCTGGCAGAAGTTAAGCCGGTTGGGGCCAGAGTTTGGTTCGAAAACAAAAAAACATTTAGGACAGATAGCGGTTTTATCGGCTAAATCCTTTAAGGCAAAAGCATAAGAATAAATAAGGTTTTTGTTTTTCTTCAAAAACCAGAAAGCAATCCTCTGGGCCTGTCTTGGTCCAATACCCGGGATTTTGGAAAACGACTCAATGAATTTTTTTAATGAATCCGGGAGCATAAAAAATGAATTATGAATAATGAATAATGAATTATGGAATTAAGATAGATTTTAGAGCCAAAATCTAAAATCTACGTTTTATTGTTATGTCCTCCCGCCAATTTACTAATAATTGGTAAATCAACAGGGTTTTATTGGAAATTGTTTAAAATTCTTCTTCGCCAAGGCTGCGCTCTGAGATTTCTTCTTTGGTCAGTTCTCTAAAACTGGCAAAGTCCTGGTTAAAATACAATGTTGCTTTGCCAAGAGGCCCATTCCGGTGTTTGGCAATGATAATATCAGCCAAGTTTTGCCTTTCTGTTTCTTGTTTTACCCGGTCTTCCCGGTAGATAAACATCACCACATCAGCGTCTTGCTCAATTGAGCCGGATTCTCTTAAATCAGCCAATTTGGGCATTTGCTGGGGCCGATGCTCAACTGCCCGGCTAAGCTGGGAGATTGCCAAAATCGGAATGCTCAATTCTCTGGCCAAAGCTTTTAAGCCCCGGGAGATTTCGGTCATTTGCTGGACCAAGTTGTCAGAATTTGAGGGCGAGTGGATCAGCTGGAGATAATCAACAATTAACAGGCTTAAGCCGGTTTCTGCTTGTAAGCGTCGAGCCATGGCTCTCATCTGGATAATGGTCGGCATAGGCGCGTCATCAACATAAATCGGCGCTTCGTCTAATTTAGCCATTGCTTCTTGGATTAACTCAAAATCATTGGGTTCGCCTTTTTCGGAAAGATTGCCGGTTCTGATTTTCCAGAGGTCAACATTGGCTTCAGCGGCAATTAATCGGTCAATAATCTGGTCCCGGGACATCTCCAAACTGAAAACTCCGACCGGAACGTTTTCTTTCAAAGCCGAATTCCGGGCAATATCAAGAGCTAAAGCGGTTTTCCCCAAAGAAGGCCGGGCGGCTAAAATCACTAAATCAGACCGCTGTAACCCGGAAAGCAGGTTGTCAAGCGGGGCAAATCCGGTTGGCACGCCTCTTAGTTTTCCCCGCTGGTGATGCAGTTCATCAATTCTTTCAAAAGCTTTTTTTAAATCATCGCCAATATGGACAAAGGCCGGGCCAGCGCTTTTTTGGGAGATTCGGAAAATTTCTTGTTCAGCCAGATCAAGGACTTCATTGACATCTTTTTTTTCTTCCCGAGCCAGTTCGCTGATATTATAAGAGGCGCTGATTAAATCTCTTAAAACCCGTTTTTTATTGACGATCTTTGAGTAGTGTTCAATATGGCTTGAAGTTGGCACGGCGTTGACCAGTTCAGAAAGGTAGCCAATTCCGCCGATTTCTTCTAAGAGCTTTTTTTCTTTCAACCGGCTGGAAACAGTTAGAACATCAATTGGTTGGCTTTTAGAAAAAAGCTCCAGCATTACCTCAAAGATTTTTGCATGATTGGGCTGGTAGAAATCTTCCGGAACCAAAAGGTCAGCGACTTTAGTAATCGCATTTTTATCAATCATAATTGCGCCCAAGACAGATTGTTCCGCTTCTAAATCTTGAGGCGGCAACTGTCCGGCCAGATTTTCTAAGTTTTGAACTTTCTTTTTAGGCATTTTTTATTTTTTTGGCAATTGGTTTTTTGGGAGAATCAATCACTTGCCAGCCGAGCCTTTCAATTTCCCGCCTGATTTTGTCTGCTTGCTCCCATTTTTTATTTTCCCTTAGTTTTTTTCGCTGGGCAAGCAAAACTGTGATTTTCCTGGGTATAACTTCAGATTTTTTTCTGATAAAAATCTTAAAGATTGAGTTGATTTTTTCAAGCAACCGGATTATTTCTTCTTGGGTTTGACGGCTGATTTGAGTTAAAAACGGGTCATCTTGGTATATTTTTCTGATTAATTCAAATAATAAGCCAAGAGCTTTAGCGGTATTAAAATCATCAGCTAAGTTGGCAAGAAATTCTTTTTCTGTTTTTGAGATTAGTTTTTCAAGTTTAGGATTGGGTTTAACGGTTTTCCCTGGTTTTAATCCGATAATCTGGGAATAAAACTGATTTAATTTCTCCCAAGCTTGTTTAGACTGGTTAAAAGCTTTGAAGCTGAAGTTAATCGGAGTTCGGTAATGGAAATTGGCGATAAAAAACCTGACGGTTTCTGGCCTTTCTTTTTCAAGTAATTGAGAGACGGTAATGAAGTTGCCCAAAGATTTGCTCATCTTCTTGCTGTTTACTAAAAGAAAACCAGTATGCATCCAGATCTGAACCAAGGGCTTTTTCCCGGAGATTGATTCCATTTGAGCAATCTCGGATTCATGATGGGGGAAAATTAAATCAATGGCGCCGCCATGGATATTATACCGGGGCCCGAAAAAATGCTCGGAAATAGCCGTGTCTTCAATATGCCAACCAGGCCGGCCTTTGCCCCAAGGGCTGGGCCAGTTTGGTTCATTGGGCTTGGAAAATTTCCAAAGGCAAAAATCAGCTTTGTTTTTTTTATCAATTGAGTCATCAATCCGGGAAACCGAATCTTGGGCTTGCAAGCCGGTTCTTTTGGCTAATTTGCCGTAATCTTTGAATTTATTGACGTTGAAGTAAATTCCGTCGCCGGTTTGGTAAGCAATCTTTTTATCAAACATTCTTTTGACCTGGCTGATAATTTGGGGAATAAATTCAGTTGCCCGAGCATGCCGAGTGACTGAATTAATTTTCAGTTTTTTCATCTGTTGATGATAGATTTTTTCATATTCCCGGGCGATTTTTTTAGACGTAGTTTGTTTTTCCCTGGCTTTGTTGATGATTTTGTCATCTATATCAGTGATGTTCTGGAGGTAAAAAACATCAAAACCGGCAAATTTTAAAAAATTAACAAAAAAATCATAAACTAAATAAGTCCGAGCATGGCCGAGATGGGGCTGGTCTTGAACTGTCGGGCCGCAGACAAAAAGATTAATCTTGTTTTTACTTAAAGGTTTTAAAGCCTGCTTTTTCCCGGTTAAAGTATTGTAAATTTTGATTGTCAACATAGTTTATTGTTAAATTGTGTCCCACTTCCTTAAATTATAATTTTAAACAGGGGTATAGCAGTGAAACAATGGAGCAATGAAGCAGTTTAATTTTCTTACAGCCAATTTTTCTTTTTCATAATAAGGTATAAGCCAAAGCTGCAGACAAGAGTGATGCCGGTAATGATATACCAATCAGCCGGTTTGCCAATAATTGGCGTAAACTGGGTGTTAATCTGGAATAGCGTGCCGATAATTGTAAACGGCGCCAAAAGAAAAGCCAACCAGGAAAGAATTTTAGTCACCTCATCAAGTTTTGAAGATAAAAGCGAAGAGTTGGTTGCCTCTAAGCTGTCAATGGTGTCTTTTTGGTTTTCGGCCAAGTCAATTGTGTCCAGATAAAGTCCGTAAATTTGATCAAACAAAGAGGATTTATTTTCTTGGTAAAGCTCTTGGTTTAAGCCGGCTAAAGATTTTAACAATCCCTGGATTGGTTTCATAATTCTCCGGAAATCTAAAATGTCCCTTTTGGCAACCGAAAGCTGTTTAATCATTTCTTTTTCTTTGCCCTTAAAGATTTTGTCGGTGATTAAGTTGACCTCTTTGTCAATATGGGCCAGTTCCCGGTTGGCATAACTGAATAGATGGCCGAACAAACCATTTAAAAATTCAGCTGTGGTTTGGTCAAAATATTTTTTCTTAAAACCCTCTAATTCTTCCGCATTTTTGAAGAATTCGTCAATTGGCTGGCAGTTTTCATATCTTATTGTGGCAACCTCTTTTTCTTTGATTAAAAAATTAATTTCCACCGGAGTGCAGGTCTTTTTGCTTTCATTGTAAATTGGAAAACGGATGACTAAAAAAATAAAGTCTTGGTGTTTTTCTATTTTTTGTCTCGGCGATTGGTTTTTAAGCTCTTCAATTAAGCTGGAGTTGAGTTCAAAAGATTTCCCCAGAAAATCGATTTCCTCGTCTGTTGAGGGATAGAGGTCATACCAGACAATGTTTTCTTTGATTAAGCGCATATTTTTATTTTAGCATAAACACAAACTATTTTTAGCAGTCTTGACTTTAGATTGCTAAAGAGTATAATACAGATAATTCTAAAATGAATCCTCGGCAAAAGCAAATCCTTTCCGCTTTAATTGACGATTATGTCAAAGAAGTTAAGCCAATTAGCTCTAATTTTTTAGTTGAACAGCATCATCTGGATTTTAGTCCGGCAACAGTCAGGAACGAGCTGGCTCAGCTTTTGGCTGAAGGCTATTTGAGGAAAATCTATTTTTCCTCCGGCAATTTGCCAACCAACAAAGCTTATCGGTTTTTAGTTGAGCAGATTTTAGGAGAGGAGGTCTTGGCAGCAGAATTAGAATTTGGTTTGGAGCCGGAAATAGAGTCTTTGTCTGAATTAGTCAAACTTCTAAGCCGCCAGCTCGGTTTATTAACTGCTGGGATTGACCAGGATTTGAATTTGTTTGTTGATGGTTTGGAGGAGTTGTTTAATCAGCCGGATTTTGAGACCCGGGTCCAGTATCTGGCTTTGGGCCGGGTGGTAGATTTTTTGCGGGAAGCAAGGGAAGAGATTTTTAAAAAAGCGGAGAATCTCCCGGCGGCAATGTTTGTTGGCAGGAAAAATCCTTTTTATCAGGGCAGCGATGAGTTAAGCTGGCTGGTTAGCGGCCCCGGGGAAAATTGCTCCCCTGGAGTTTTAATCAGCATCGGACCAACCAGAATGTTTTACAAAAAAAACTGGCAGACATTTTGTCGCCTGAAGGATTGTTTTTTTAAAGATTAAGAATTAATTATTTTAAATCACAATGGCAGAAAGCAAAAAAACTAAAGATAAAGACCAGCGAGCTGGAGAAAAATTATCGGAGTGCGAAAAGCTTCGGAACGAGTATCTGGCTGGCTGGCAAAGAGCAAAAGCAGATTTTTTGAATTACAAAAGGCAAGAAGAGGAACGGTTAAGCGGTCTAATCAAGTTGGCAAACGAAGGATTAATTTCAGAACTGCTTTTTGTTTTAGACAGCTTTGCTTTGTTAAAAAACAATTTAAAGGATCAAGACAAAGAAAATTCAAAACCGCTTTTCTTGATTTACTCCCAGCTTGAGGGCATTTTAAAAAGGCATGGTTTGGAGAAGATTGGAGCAAGAAAGGGAGATAAGTTTGACCCGGAGAAACACGAAGCCGTTGAAGCGGAAGAAAACGGAGAATCAGGAATAATTTTAGAAATTATTGCTGATGGTTACATTCTGAACGGGAAATTGATTCGGGCAACGAGAGTTAAAGTGGCGAAATAGCCGCGGCAGATCATGGATTATATGAATTAAAGATTATAGATAATTAATTTTTTTAAAAAAATTAAAAACATATGGCAAAAATACTTGGAATTGATTTAGGAACAACTAATTCGGTGGTGGCAATCACAGAAGGCGGCCAGCCCCGAGTTTTGGAGAATAAAGAAGGTTCAAGATTAACTCCTTCAGTGGTGGCGATTTCCAAAGCCGGCGAGCGTTTGATTGGAATCACGGCTAAAAGGCAAGCCGCGGTTAATCCCCAGAACACGATTTTTTCAGTGAAAAGATTAATCGGCCGGCATTTTTCTGATTCGGTGATTCAGAGTGATAAGAAAATGCTGCCTTATGAGATTACTGAAGCCAATAATGGCGGAGTTGAGGTTAAGATGGGAGAGAAAAACTATAAACCAGAAGAGATCTCAGCCATGGTTTTAAGCAAACTTAAACAGGATGCTGAAGATAAGTTGGGAGAAAAAATTGAAGAAGCGATCATTACTTGCCCGGCTTATTTTGATGATTCCCAAAGGGCCGCGACCAAAGCCGCCGGAGAGATTGCCGGTTTCAAAGTCAAACGGGTTCTGCCCGAACCAACTGCTGCGGCTTTGGCTTATGGGTTTAACAAAAGAAAAAACGAGCAAATTTTGGTTTATGATTTTGGCGGCGGCACTTTTGACATTTCAGTATTGGAGATTGGCGACGACGTGATTGAGGTTAAGGGAATTGGCGGGGATTCTCACTTGGGCGGCGACGATTTTGACCAGAGAATTATTGATTTCATTGTCGCTGAATATAAAAAGCAAGAAGGAATTGATCTGTCAAAAGATAGCTTGGCTTTGCAGCGCTTGAAAGAAGTGGCAGAAAAAGCTAAACACGAGCTTTCAACCATGTTTGAGACCGAGATTAACCTGCCTTTTGTCACCTCTGATGCTTCCGGCCCGAAACACCTTCTAATGAAGTTTTCCCGGTCCCAGTTAGAAGATCTGGTCAGGGATTATATAGAAAAGTCAATTCAGCTGGTTGACCAAACTTTAAAAGAGATAAAATTAAAACCCGAAGAGATTGAAGAAGTCGTTTTGGTTGGCGGTCAGACCCGAATGCCGGCAATGCAAGAAGCAGTGAAGAAATATTTTGGCAAAGAACCGCACAAAGATATCAATCCGGATGAAGTGGTAGCAATTGGTGCCGCAGTCCAAGCCGGGATTCTTCAGGGCGAAGTTAGAGATGTTTTGCTTCTGGATGCCGCGCCGCTGAGTTTGGGTATAGAAACATTGGGCGGAGTTTCCACCATAATGGTTCCCAAGAATACCACCGTGCCAACTGCCAGAACCGAAGTTTTTTCCACTGCCGCAGATAACCAAACCTCGGTTGAGGTTCATGTTCTGCAGGGAGAAAGGCCAATGGCTCAAGACAATAAATCTTTGGGACGGTTTATTCTTGACGGGATTCCGCCGGCGCCCCGGGGCGTGCCCCAAGTAGAAGTCACTTTTGATATTGATGCTAACGGGATTCTTTCTGTGACCGCGGCAGATAAAGCCACCGGCAAAAAGCAGTCAATTAGAATTGAGGGGTCAACCAATCTGTCCCAAGAAGACATTGAAAAGATGAGAAAAGAAGCCGAGCTCCATCAGGAAGAAGACAAGAAAAAGAAAGAGTTAATTGAGGCAAGAAACTTGGCCGATAATTTGATTTATCAAACAGAAAAGTCTTTGCGCGACTGGGGGGACAAGATAGCCGAGGAGCTAAAAAAACAGTTAGAAGCAAAAACCGAAGAGCTGAAAAAAATAAAAGAAACCGATGATTTGCTTGCCATTAAAACCAAGACCGAAGAGCTGACTAAATTGCTTCAGGAAATTGGAGCAAAAATGTATCAGCAGACTCAAACAAGCCAAGAAAAACCAGAATCAGACCAAAGTTCAGAATCAGATAAAGACCAGAAAAAGAGCGAGGATTAATTTGTTTAGTAGCTTAATCTGATGTTTTTTGTTCGGCGTGGCACAATCGCGTTGAACATGATATAATCAGGACAAAAGATAGATACTGCTGTGTTTGAAAACAAATTAAAAACCAAATTAGTTTCAGTTTCTGACCCTCAAGCAAAAAGCTTATTTTTTAAAAAGGCGTTTTTAATCGCTTTAAACTTGGGCTTGAGCGTTGCGGTGGCCGGGCTGATTCTGCGTTTAACCAATCCGGCTAACAGCTATACTCGGCTGGACCAGATTTTAATGTTAGCAACAGCTTCTGTCTGGCTTTGCGTTTATTTAATCTCTGGATTAGTTTTTTCTTTTGGCGCGGTTTTTGGCTTGAGTTTAGTTGGTTTTGGTTTGGTTTTTGCCCCGTTTTTTCGGTTTGTTGATTTAACGGTTTTCGGAATTTTGCTTGGTTTGAGCTTGGTTTTTGCCTGGTTATCCAGGCAAGCAGGAAAAAAGGTGATTAATAATTCATTAAAGTTAAGTCCGATTCAGATAATTGCGGTCAGCCGGGGCGGGTTAATCTTTGTTTTAAGCTTGCTGATTTCTTTGAGTTTATGGTCAGTCAGGTTTGGCAGCTTATCAGCTCCGGACAAAATTGATTTTATTGGTCTGTTCGGCGGTTTTTATCCGAGTTTTGGCGAAGAGAAAACCGTTGATGAGTTAACCGAGGGTTTGACGGAAAAACAATTAAGCAAGATTTTGGAGACAATGCTGCCTTCTGGCTTGCCTGGTCCCCAAGCCGAGATTATTAAACAGGGGGTTAAGCAAGAAACTAAAACCGGCATTTTAAAGGAAATCAGCAGTTTGGTTGGTCGGGAGATTTCGCCTCAAGAAACAATCTCTCAAGCGATTGAGTCTTCATTTAATTTTTATTACCAAAATTTGCCTGAATCAACCCGGAGAATAATTGATTTTGTGATTCTGGCCGCGCTTTTTGCTTTTTGGTTTGGCATTTTTCAGTTATTCAGCTTTGTTCTTTACGCGGTTTTTTGGCTAATTTTAGAAGTTTTACTGTTGTTAAAAGTGATTAAAGTGAGTATTATTACCGTAGAAAAAGAAGTTCTGACTATATGATTTCCAGATGGTGCCAATTTACTATTTGATGCAGATAAACAAAAATTCTAAATCCTAAATCCTAAATAAATTAAAATGACCAAAATTGAAAATGTAAAACAGTTTAGAATTTGGATATTGGGATTTTGGAATTGTTTAGGGCTTAGATATTAGAATTTAGAATTTATAGACAAGATTTGTAAATTAGCATTATATTATTATCTGTAATCTGTAGATTAGCATCGTATTTTTATGAAGGATTATTACAAAATTTTAGGCGTTTCTGAAACTGCCTCAATCGAAGAAATTAAAAAAGCTTACCGTAAATTAGCCCATCAATATCATCCGGACCGGGCAGACGGGAATGAAACTAAGTTTAAGGAGATTAATGAAGCCTATCAAACGCTTTCTAACCAAGAGAAAAGGCGGCAGTATGATGCCAGGCGGAATTTCGGCGCTGGCGGATTTGATTTTGGCTTTGGCCCGTTTGGGTTTTCCGGCCAAAGCAGTTATGGTTGGCAAAGCTTAGACGATCTGCTTTCCGAGTTTTTCGGCGGCATGGCCGGAGCCGGGTTTTCTGGCCAGTATCAAGGCGGATTTGGTTCAAGAACTAAAACCGCTCCCAAACAGATTGTTCGGTTAAGCTACCAGGGGCCTAAAGGAGTGGTTTTGACTGTCGAGTTGGCCGGAGTTTCCGGTTTGGAGCCAAAACTTAAACAGGTAATTGACGAGTTTTCCCAAAAAATATTCAAGGAGGTAGGATAAGATGAATAAATCCTAATTTTCAATTTACAATTTCTCTGCCAGAGGCAGATCCGCCTTTGGCGGACAATTTCCAGTGAATTTCAATAATTTAATCTCAAATCACAAACACTAAAATTCAGATAAATTTTAATGATTATAATTCAAATTTCTTGAAGTCTGAAAATTTAAAAACTGGAGCTTGATTGAGAATTGATAATTGAAAATTAAAGTTTGCCATGGATCCCGTTAGAAATTCAACGATAATTAAACGAATTAAGTTTTTGATTAAGGCAAAACCGACAACTATCTTCGTATTATTGAATAAAGAATTAACTTGCTTAAATTTCTAACGGGATGGATATTATTTTAGTGATTGTAATTTTGGGGTTTGTGGTTTTGGCGTTTATTTTTGGCTTTGTCATTTATCTGCTTTTAAAAAAACAGCAAGACGACCAGATTCAAAATCAGTCAATCAATTCTTTAGGCGAGTCAATCTCCAAGATGCAGGTTCAGCTGATGGAGCATTTGGCCAATCAATTAAGCGCGGTTAGGGGCAGTTTGGATAATACTGTGGGCAAAAACATTCAGCGGTTTTCCGAAGAGTTTGTTGGCGTTAAAGAAGATTTAAAAAGAGTCGGCGAGATTTACCAAAGCGTTGACAATCTTCAAAAAATCTTTAAATCGCCAAAGCTACGGGGCAACTGGGGCGAGGCATCTCTTGAGCATCTGCTTTCCCAGCACTATCCCAAAGAGCTTTACGACCTTCAGCATATGTTTTCTTCAGGCGAACGGGCCGATGCGGCGTTTAAACTGCCCGATGGCAAGATAATTGCGATTGATGCCAAATTCCCTTTGGAAAACTTTTCCAAACTTCAAGTGGTGGAAACTGATCTGGAGAAAGAAGCAATAGAAAAAACCTTTATCCAGGATGTTAAAGCCCGGATTGACGAGATTGGCCAAAAATACATTTTGCCCTCAGAGGGGACTTTGGATTACGCGATTATGTATGTGCCGGCTGAAGCGGTTTATTATGAGATCGTTAATCCGGCGACCAAAGCAAGCAAGGACGACTTGATTTCTTATGCTTGGTCTAAGAAAGTGATTATTGCTTCGCCAAATCTGTTTTACCTGACTTTAAAAACAGTTGAGCATTGGTTTCGTGATGTTCAGATTTCTAAACAAACCCAAGGTATTTTAAAGAGATTTGAGAGAATCAGAAAAGACGGCGAAAAATTAGCTGAAGATTTCCGGCTTTTGGGCAAGCACCTGGGCAATGCCCAGTCAGCTTTTAACAACACTGAAAAACGGCTTGATTTAATGGTTGGCAAAGTTGACCAATTAACCTCAATTAAAGTTAAAGGCGAGCTAGAAGAACCGGAAGGGGAAAGTGAATGATGAATCAGGAATGATGAATTAATCTCCTTAATATTTTATCAGCGAATAGCGGATTTATACGAATAAATGAATGAAATAAATCAAAAGTCAAAATGACAGATTAAAATGTAAAAAAATCTCAAAATTTGAAAAAATTTAAACCTCTGAAAATTGAAATATTGAAAATTCATTGAAAATTGAAAATTAGAAATTAGAAATTCTTTAGGTTTATGCTAGACACCACCCATGTTTTAACTGGTTTGGTTATTGGCAAGTATCTGAAAAATCCTATCTTGGCTTTTGGCGCTGGAGTTTTGTCCCATTTTGTTTTAGACGCCATTCCTCATTGGGATGGAACAAAGACGCTTAATGCGTCTTTGTTCCGAAGCGAAGCGAAGGTGGGAGAAAAGACTTTTTCAAAGTCTTTTCTCCGCAGTGAGGCGAGCGAAGAAACAAAGAGAGCTGGCGTAGCTTTGTTGCGAGCCGAACAAGGTGGAACAAAGACGCTTAATGCGTCTTTGTTCCGAAGCGAAGCGGAGGTGGAAGGAAAGACGCTTAATGCGTCTTTGTTCCGAGCGGAGCGAGATGGAGAAGGGGGGCTAAATGATGCTGAATGCCGAATAAGATTCACCCGAGAGGGCAAGATTATTTTAGGCCTAGATATCTTAATCAGTTTGATTATTTTTTTATTTCTATCAATCAAAGGCCCGCTCTGGCCCGATTTTCCTAACCCTAATTCGTTATTCATCATTCTTCATTCTAATTTGTCCTGGGTTGCCGGAGTTTTTGGCGCTTTATTGCCGGACATTTTATTATTGGCTTATATTTTTTATCCTTCAGCCAAATTAAAAAAGCTTTCTGTTTTTGAATTCCATAAAAATATCCAAAGAAAAATTCCAATGATTCCGGGGTTGGTCTTTCAGTTAATCTGGATTAGTTTTTGCTTGTATTTTTTTGTTTTATCTTGACAAAAGGGGAAGATAGATTATAATGACTTATTAGCAATCTATATTGTAGATTGCTAATTAAATAATTAACTGATTAAAAGAGTTATGAAAATAAAACCATTATCAGATTATATTCTGATTGAACCATTAAAAGAAGAAAAAACCACTTCTTCCGGGATTATCATTCCGGAGACCGCTTCAGAAGAGCGACCCCAAAAAGGTAAAGTTATTGCCGTTGGTCCGGGCAAATTAAATGATAAAGGCGAGCGGGTAGCGATGGAGATTAAGGTTAACCAAGAAGTGCTTTTCAAAAAGTACGGGCCAGACGAAATTAAGGTCAGAGACGAGTCCGGCAAAGAGGTTGAGTATTTAATTGCCAGAGAAGAAGACATTCTCGCCATTATAGAATAATGGCAAAATTCCCAACTCCCAAATTTCAATTTCCAATTCTCATTGATTTATCAACCTTATATGTTTGGGAATTGTAAAATTGTAAATTTATTGAAAATTAAAAATTGTAAAATTGAAAATTATGAGTAAGCAAATTTTATACAAAGATAAAGCTAGGGAGGCGTTAAAAAAAGGTGTTGATAAAGTCGCCAATGTGGTTAAAGTGACTTTAGGCCCAAAAGGCAGAAATGTAATTTTAGACAAAAGCTATGGTTCGCCAATAATTACCAAAGACGGCGTTACCGTGGCAAAAGAGATTTCTTTGGAAAATAAACTGGAAAATATTGCGGCTGAATTGGTTAAGGAAGCAGCCCAGAAAACCGCTGATATTGCTGGAGATGGCACCACGACTGCGGCGCTTTTGGTTCAGGCAATTGTCAATGAAGGATTTTCTCAAGTTGCTTCCGGATCTAACCCGGTGCTTTTGAAGAAAGGAATCGACAAAGCTTTGGCAAAAGTTTTAGAGATGTTGTCAGAGCAAAGCGTAAAAATAGAGGATAAGAAAAAAGTTGAAGAAGTTGCCTCAATCTCGGCGAATAACGATCCGGAAATCGGCAAGCTGATTGCCGAGGTGTTTAATGAGATTGGCAAAGAAGGCGTGGTTACGGTTGAGGAATCCCAAACCTTAGGTTTGTCTCGGGAAACCGTTGAGGGTCTTCAGTTTGACCGGGGCTATGTTTCTCCTTATATGATTACTGACGCAGAAAGAATGGAAGCGGTTTTGGAAGATCCCTATATTCTGATTACTGACCAGAAAATCTCGGCTATGAACGAGCTTTTGCCGGTTCTGGAAAAGATTATCCAATCGGGCAAAAAGAACATTGTTTTGATTGCTGAGGACATAGAGGGTGAAGCTTTGGCGACTCTGGTGGTCAATAAGCTTCGCGGCACTTTTAATGCTTTGGCAATTAAAGCGCCCGGGTTTGGCGACAGAAGAAAAGAGTTGCTGGAAGATATTGCCGCGATTACTGGGGGCAAGCTGATTTCTCCAGATCTTGGCTTAAAACTGGAAGGCGCAGATTTAAATATGCTTGGCCAGGCCCATCGAGTGGTGGCTAATAAAGACAACGCCACGATAGTTGGCGGCAAAGGCGAAAAAAACAAAATTGAAGAAAGAATCAAACAGATTCGTTCGCTTTTAGAAAAGTCAGAATCAGAGTTTGACAAAGAAAAATACGAAGAAAGGCTGGCCAAGCTCTCCGGCGGCGTGGCAGTGATTAAAGTCGGCGCCGTGACCGAAACCGAAATGAAAGAGAAAAAATTCAGGATTGAAGACGCGATTCATGCGACTCGGGCAGCCCTGGAAAGTGGGATTGTTTCTGGCGGCGGCGTGGCTTTGTTTGATATCAGCCGCGAGTTGAGAAAGAACAAAGATAAGCTTTTTCCGGTTTTTGGCGACGAGAATCGGGGCGTGGAGATTGTTCTTCGAGCTTTGGAATATCCGATTAGAACGATTGCCGAGAATTCGGGCAAATCAGCAGAAGATGTGTTCAATACTTTGGTTAAAGAAGATAGAACCGGTTATGGCTTTAATGCTTTGACTGGCGAGTTTGTTGATATGATTGAAGCCGGGATTCTTGACCCAACCAAAGTGGTTAAATCAGCTATTTCCAATGCTGCTTCTGTGGCTGGGTTAATCTTAATCTCTGACGCGATCGTGGCAGACAAACCAGAAGAAAAAGACAAGCCAGAGATGCCCGGTGGCTATCCCGGCGGAGAAGATTATTAAAAAGAGGGCAAAGCTTATAGATTTAAGATTTAAGAAAACAATATTCCAACATTCTTGAGAATGTTGGAATATTGTTTTTAAGAGATGATCTTGTAAATTTGCTTCTTAAGTAATAAAATGGGCTTTATGCCAGAGTAGTTTCTGCCAGGGGCGGATCCGCCCTTGGCGGGCAGTGTATTTCTTGAAACAAAACATTATCTTTTGCCGAGATAGCTCAGTTGGCAGAGCACGCCCTTGGTAAGGGCGAGGTCCCGGGTTCAAGTCCCGGTCTCGGCTCAAAATTTGCTAATCGCTAATAGCAAATGGCGAATAGCAAATAATTTTCCTGCCGAAGGTCTCTCCGAGAGAAATAAAATAACTGTTGAAATATTGCTAATATTTAATAAATAGTTTAGAATCTGGAATTAATATTTAGAGTTTATAGAATTTATGGAACCCCGCTCTTATTTTGCGGGAAGCAGAGTGTCGGTTCGCTGGGTTAAAAAGGTTTGTGGCTATCCGCCAGCCGCGAGCCGAGAAAATTAAACAAAATTGGTCATAAGTAATTAATTTTTATTGAGCGTTAACGGACGGCAAAATAAGAGCGGGGTGCTCATTTTTGTAGCCAATCGCCGCGCTCTTGGACAAAAATGGCAAAAAAAGGCGCAAAAAAATCAAAATATTCAGAAAACTTGATTAAGTTCCAGTGCCAGGAATGTAAGATGTTTAATTATTATTCCCGGAAAAACAAAAAACTGGTAGAAAGGAAGCTGGAATACAAAAAGTTTTGTAAGCACTGCCGCAAGCACACTTTGCACAAAGAAACCAAGAAAAAGTAGGCCACTTGGCGGAATTTTCAATTGTTCTGACTTCACCAGATTTTGTCGTAGCTACGCTAGATCTCGCATAGCGAGACATAGCGAGACAATTTTCAATTTTCAATGGAATTGGCTTGTTTTAAGTTTTGTTTTATAATACTGTTTAGAATTAAAAGTTAGTAATTACTAATTAGAAATTAGGAATTATTCCCTTGGGGGCTTGGTGTAGTGGTAACACAACGGTCTCCAAAACCGTTGACGAGGGTTCGATTCCTTCAGCCCCTGCTTTAATGTTTAATAACTTCTCTACCAACCAAGAATTAGTTGGTCATTTGAAATCTATCGGGGTTTTGAAAACTCCTCTGATTATCTCTGCGTTTGAAAAGATTGACCGGAAAGATTTTGTCCCCAAACAGTTTGAAAATGAAGCTTATGGAGATTATCCTTTGTCAATTGGTCAAGGTCAGACGATTTCCCAACCCTACACCGTGGCATTTATGCTGGAGTTATTACAACCTCAGCCAGGAGAAAAAATCTTAGATATTGGTGCTGGGTCAGGATGGACTACCGCTCTTTTGGCTTATATAATAAGCCAACAAGGCAGCACCAATTACCAATTACTCCGCCGGGGGCGGATCCGCGCTTGGCGGACAATTTCCAAAGAAATCCCAATATCCAATAATCAAAATGAATTAGGCAAGGTTTATGCGATAGAAGTTATTCCAGAATTATGTGAATTTGGAGCGCAAAATTGCAACAAGTATAAATTTGTCTCTGATGGGGTAGCTAAGTTTTTTTGCCAGGACGGGAATCTGGGTTTAAAAGATTACGCTCCTTTTGACAAAATTTTAGCCAGCGCCGCTTTAAGCAAAAAAGAGCTGCCCCAGGCTTGGAAAGACCAGCTGAAGGTTAGGGGCAGGATTGTCTGCCCAATAATGAATAGCATTTTTGTTTTTGATAAAATAAAACAAGATAAATGGCAAGAAGAAGAGCATTACGGCTTTAATTTTGTACCGCTGGTGAAGAGGTAAGAAGTTAAATGGTTTCGCGACCAGTATCGGTTTAGTCAGACGTTAACATAAAACCATACTGGCAGGGGAAACCAAAACGATTAAGATTAACATTTTAGTCAGATGGAATTATCGTTAACCAAAGAAAGATTGCAGAGTTTAAGACAGCGTTTAAATAAATGGCAGGAGTGGTTGGATATTGAGAATAAAAAAGCGAGAATTATTGAAATTGAAACCCAATTTTTAGACCCGAATTTTTGGCAAGACAGAGAAAAAGCCGAAATTTTTTCAAAAGAGTTAGGCAAGCTTAAAACTTTGCTTAAAGAGCTTGAGGATAAACAGAAAGAACTGGATGAGCTGGAGATGTTTTTATTTATTGCTGATAAGGAAAATAAAGAAGCCGAGGCTTTGGCAGAGATTCAGCCTCCTTTGGAAAAATTAGAAAAAGAAATGGATAAAGAGGAGCTGAAAATGTTTTTGTCCGGCAGATACGATGCCGGTAAAGCCAGCTTAGCAGTTTATGCCGGCGCTGGCGGAGAAGACGCTCAGGATTGGGCAAGAATGCTTTGGGAGATGTACCAAAACTACGCTCGGGCGCGAGGTTGGGAATTTATTATTTTAGATGAACACAAAAACGAGCAAGGCGGGATAAAAAGCGCGGTGGCCGAGATAGTTGGCGATTATGCTTATGGTTATTTAAAAGGTGAAAATGGAGTCCACCGTTTAGTTAGAATTTCGCCGTTTGACGCTGATAATCAGAGGCATACTTCTTTTGCTTTAGTTGAGGTCTTGCCGGAGATAGAAGAAAAAGAATATCAGTTGAAAGAAGACGATTTAGAAATAGATTTATTCCGCTCTTCCGGGCCAGGCGGCCAGAATGTCAATAAAGTAGAAACTGCAGTTAGGATTAAGCATAAACCAACCGGCATTATTGTTTCTTGCCAAAGCGAGCGAAGCCAGGACAGGAATAAGCAAAAAGCCTTGGGCCTTTTGCGGGCCAA
This sequence comes from Patescibacteria group bacterium, assembly GCA_040753135.1. NCBI lineage: Bacteria > Patescibacteria group bacterium. Next base: position 107,501 of record JBFMGR010000001.1, read on the forward strand.
GCTTTATCAATTAGCTGAAACTGAAGCCCGCACAGAAAAAGCCGAGATTAAAGGCGAGAAAAAGCAGATTGCTTGGGCGAATCAGATCCGGTCTTATGTGCTTCATCCTTATCAGTTGGTTAAAGACCATCGGACCGAAGCAGAAACAACTCAAGTGGAAAAAGTTTTAGCCGGCGACCTGGATAGATTCATTGAAGCCGAACTAAAAATGAAGTATAATAAATAAATGATGCTAATCGGCGAATTTAATGCTAATCAACGAATATATTAATAAAAGAATTAAGTACTATGATGCTAATATGTGAATGAACACAAATTCTGAATCCTAAGCGCTTAAGCCGGGGGCTGTTCGCCTCTGGCGGAAAATCCTAAATAAATTCAAATGACCAAAATTAAAAATCCAGAACTGTTTAGAATTTAGGCATTGGGATTTTGGAATTATTTAGGGCTTAGATATTAGAATTTAGAATTTATAGATAAGATTCGTAGATTAGTGTCGCGTTTATGTCGATTATTTCTTTTCAAAACGTTTCCAAAATTTACAACTCCCATTCAATTGCGCTGGATAATGTCAGCTTTAGCATTGAAAAAGGCGAGTTTGTTTCTTTGGCGGGCAAATCAGGCGCAGGCAAATCCACTGCGCTTAAGCTTTTAATTGCCGAAGAAAGCCCGTCCAAAGGAAAGGTTTCATTCAACGAGCAAGATGTTCAAAAACTTTCTTCTAAAGAGCTACCGTTGTTAAGAAGGAGGATCGGAATGATTTTTCAGGACTATCGGCTTTTGGCACACAAGACAGCTTATGAGAACATTGCTTATGCGATGGAGGTTGCCGGGATGAGCGATGAAGATATCAACCGGGATGTTGAACAAGTGCTGGAGCTGGTGGCTTTGCCCGACCGGGCAAATAACTTTCCTAAAGCTTTGTCCGGCGGCGAAAAACAGCGAATTGCAATTGCTCGGGCTTTGGTCCAGCGGCCAGAGTTGATTATTGCTGACGAACCAACCGGGAATTTAGATCCGATCAACACCTGGGAAATTATCAAGCTTTTGGTTAAAATTAACGAACTGGGAACAACCGTGATTTTAGCCACTCACGATAAAGAAATCGTTGACTCCTTGGAAAAAAGGGTGATTATTTTAGACCGCGGCAAAATTATTAAAGACGAGCAAAAAGGAAAGTATATTATTACCTAATTTTCAATTTTCATTGAATTTTCCCGTCAGGGGCGGATCCGCCTCTGGCGGGCAATGATTCAATCTTTGAAAATTAGGGGATTGATAGCTGATTGGGAATTGTGAATTGGTAATTAGCAATTTTAAACCATGATTTTAGTTTCATTAAAAAGAATATTTAAAGCTGGTTGGCAGAGTTTTTCCCGGAATCTTTGGTTGTCAGCCGCGACCATCGGCATTATGGCAGTGACTTTGTTTGTTTTTTCCAATCTGATTTTATTTGATTTTTTTACTGACGAGGTGGTCAGAATGATTAGAGATAAAATTGACTTGTCAATCTATTTCAGCGCTAATGTTGACGAAAGCGAGATTTTTAAAGTTCGGGATATTTTAAAACAGCTGCCCGAAGTGGAGCGGGTTGAGTATATCTCCCGGGAAAAAGCTTTGGAGATATTTTCAGAAAAACACCAAAGTAACGAAGTGGTCAGGCGGGCATTAGAAGAATTAGGCACCAATCCCTTGCAAGCATCGTTAAATATCAAAGCCAAACAGGGTCAGTCTTATGAACCGATAGTGGCTTTTGTTGAGGGCGCGCCCTTTAAAGATTCAATCAGTAAGATTAACTTTACTGAAAACAAATTGATTATTGAGCGGCTGAATAAAATCGCCAGCGGTATCCAAAAGTTTGGCCTGGGAGCGATTATTGTTTTTTCCGGTTTGGCGGTTTTGATTGCTTTTAACTCAATTAGAATGGCGATTTATTCTTTCCGTGAAGAGATTAATGTGATGCGTTTGGTTGGCGCTTCGCATTGGTTTATTCGGGGCCCGTTTTTGATTATGGGCTTGGTGATTAGCTTGATTGCTTCTTTGGCGACATTTTTTGTTATCTGGCTGGCGGTTTTGCTGTTAGCGCCCAAAGTCAATGCTTTTATTCCGGACATCAATTTTCAGGTGTTTTTCAACCAAAATTTTCTAAAGCTGTTTTTCTGGCAGACTTTTGCCGGCATTGCGATTATGTTTTTGTCAATCTATCTGGCGTTTAACAAATATTTAAAAGAAGAAAAATAAATTAAAAATATTAAAATAATATGGCATTTTATTCAGCAGAAAAAGATAACGAACTTTTCATAATAGGAGAAGTTAATTGGGGGAATTTTCAACGAATGAGGGCTGAAGCCGGCTATCTATTAGATGAGCTCCAAAACTTGATAGAAACTTTAAATTTAGAGCCAGAAAGAAAATCGGCTTTGACTTTTCAAGCCGGACAGATCTCTGGCATTCTTTTAGTTTTGGGCGCTGAAGATTTGGATATAAAAGAAAATGAGCTTAAAAAATCGATGTTAAAGTCTGCCCGGTTGCTTAAAGATCAGTTTAGAATAGCAAAAACAAATCTGCCGGAATCAGAAGCTGTTTTGTCCTGGCTAGACAAAGTGGTTAATTTTGTCAGTCGGCTTGATGACTTTATTGCGGAAAATTCCGGCGGTTAAGAAAAATAAATTTTCTTTTTAAAATACTTTTAGTCTTGTTTAAGGGCTTCAGCTTTTGTGTCGTGGATTGTCCCCCGAGGATGTTCTGGCGGGGCATAGATTGAGATAATTTTCATTTCTTCTGAACCGGTGTTGATAATATTGTGTTCGGTGCTATGGGGGATGTATAAAACATCATCTTCTTTGATTTCAAATTCGCTTTGATTCAAAATTGCTTTACCTCTGCCGTCAGCAAAGATTAAGATCTGGTCAACATCGGCGTGGATTTCTTCGCCGATGTCTTCATTGGGCAAAAGCGACATCAGAACTATTTGGGCCTTGTTGCTGGTATAAACCTCTTTGCGAAAATAATTATTGTTTTTCGCCTCGTTTAAATTGATTTTAAAGTAAGCCATATTTTTTTAATAATTAATTTTTTGTTATTATAACAGACTTTGATTTTCTATTTTTATCAGTTAAAATAAACTTTGCCTTGTTATTCTTTGGTTGTTCGTTGTCAGTTGATGGTTGTTAGTTAATTTCATTGCGGGGTCGTCTAAAGGTAGGACGTTTGGTTCTGGCCCAAAAAATTGGGGTTCGAATCCCTGCCCCGCAGCACTTCGGCAAGCTTAGCGTAGGTCTCTTCGATTCGCCCAGCGCAAGTGTCATAACTCGCCAGGAGATAATCTTGAATCAAGGATTAAATTGACTAAATTTTTTGAATGTGCTATTCTAATAAATAGAATTTTAGTTACTTATTATTTATGATTGACCGATTAGTTGAGCAAATTCTTCAGCCGCTGCCGAAAAGAACTCAAGAGATTATTTCTAGACGTTTGGGTTTGGAGACTGGCTTTGCTGAAACCCTAGAGGCGATTGGTCAAGATCTAACCATTACTCGGGAAAGAGTCAGGCAGTTAGAATCAGTCGGGTTTAAGCAAATAAATAATACTTTGGCTCAATCGTCAATTCTTGATGATTTTTTTCAGGCAGTTGAAAATCACTTATCCCATTTTCAGGGCCTTCGGGAAGAAAAACGGCTGTTAAAAGAGCTGTCTTATATTTTCAATGACGAAGAGGCCCAGCCATTAAAAATCCGCTTTCTTCTTTTTTTAGACAAGCGGCTGTTTCATTTTGCCGAAGCGGAAGACCATTCTGCTTTTTGGGTAACAGACAAAAAATTAGCCCAAAAAGTAATCTCTCTTGTTAAAAAACTCAATCGGGCAATCAGGAGCAAAAGCGCCCCCTTGCCAGCAGAAACCTTTGAGGGTTTTGTCAAGGGAATGGCTAAGGGTTTGGGCTTAGACAAGGTTCCGGTTGGCATTTTAATGTCTTATGTCAGCTTAAGCCCAAAGATTGCTTTCAGTCCGTTTGGTTATATTGGCACAGAACAGCATCTGGAGATTGCTCCGCAAAATGTCGGCGAAAAAGCTTATTTGATTTTGAAGTCTGCCGGCCGGCCGATGCATTTCCGCGACTTAACTGAAGCAATGAATCAGCATGCCCAGAATGCCAGCGGTTTTCACCCGGTTTGGCAAAAGCAGGTTGAAGCCCAGACGGTCCATAATCAGCTGATTAAAGCGGGGAACTTTGTTTTGATTGGTCGGGGGACTTATGCATTGAGCGAATGGGGATACAAACCCGGAACAGTCAAACAAGTTTTAGTTGGGATTTTAAGAAAAGCCAAACAGCCGATTTCTTTTGATTTAATTGTCAAAGAAGTAAAAAAAATCCGTTTGGTTAAAGAATCAACCGTTTTCATTAATCTTCAGGATAAAAAATTATTTAAAAAATTCCCGGGCAAGAAATATGCCCTTAAGCAGGCAAAACTTAAAGCGGAAGAGGCCTGAGTCGACAAAGCTTTGTTCAGCCAGACAAAAAACAGGGATTTGCTTAGAAACTTTTTTCGTTTTAAAATAAAGCAAGTATGGATTCTTTGCTGAATTTTTTGTTTCCCAATGAGTTCTTGCGCGGCTTGGCCGAAGATTTAATTTTGGTTTTATGGGGCGCTTGGGTTGATTGGTGGTGGCTGGTCTTGCCTCCGGTTTTGTTTTTTGTTGCCCTGGATTACTGGAAGAATTATAAGAAGGAGCAGTTTGTCAGCAAAATTGAATGGGTGGTTTTGGAGCTTCGGGTCCCCCAAGATATTGAGGCAACGCCGAAAACAATGGAGCAGGTTTTTAGTTCTTTGGCCGCCACTGCCAGCTCGCCCGGCTGGAAAGATGAAGCCAAAGAAGGCAAAGTGCCTTTGTGGCTTTCTTTTGAGATGCTCGGGCAGCATAAGCAGGGCGTGTCTTTTTTTGTCAGAATACCAAAAGAGTTCCAGCGCTTGGTTGAAACCCAGATTTATTCCCAGTATCCCCAGGCAGAGATTAGCCTGGCAGAAGATTATATTAAGAGATTCAGTTCTTTGCCGGATAATTATTATGATATCTGGGGGGCCGAGCTGGCTTTAGCCGAAGAAGCAGTTTATCCGATTAAAACTTACCCCTTTTTTGAGGAAGTAAAAGAAGAGAAACGGTTAGACCCATTAGCGCCATTTCTGGAGATCTTGAGCCATTTAAAAGAGGGAGAAGAGATCTGGCTTCAGATTGTTTTGCGCGGCTTGACCAAAGACCAGTCAAAGGCTTTAAAAGAAGAGTCTAAAAAATCAATCAATAAACTGATTGGTAAAAAAGAAGAAGAAAAAAAGCCGGGGACTTTTGGTTTTGCTAAAGGATTGGTTGATGAAACCAAGAATGTGGCGAAAAAATTTGTTGCTGATATTGGCCCAGCTTTGGGCGCTCCGGCTGGCGGCGAAGAAAAAAAAGAGGAGAAAAAAGAAGACCGGCCGTCCTTAATTCAGTTTTTGACTCCGGGTGAAAAGGAAAAAGTGGAAAAAGCAGAAGAAAAGCTTTCTAAAACAGTTTTTGAAACAGAGATCAGGGTTGTTTATGTGGCGCCAAAATCTATTTTTGATAAAAAATCCCATAGCAGCGCGGTTAAATCTTATTTCCGAACCTTTAACTTAGCTCATTTGAACGGCTTTAAAGAAAAAGACGGACCAAAGCATCCATTTTATTTAAAATGGTTTTTTGGCAAAAATCTTGAGTTTCAAGATATTAATAAATTTTTTAAAGCTTGCGCCGGAAGGGAGATTGGCGGTCCGGAAACAAAAGATATTTTGAAAAAATTAATTCTCAATTCAGAAGAATTAGCTACTCTTTATCATTTTCCTTTAACTAAAGTTGAGGCGCCGCGGCTCTACCGATTGCAGACGAAAAAATACGAACCGCCGCCAAATCTGCCGGTGATTTAAGTGAATTATGAATTATGAATAGTGAATCTAAAATAATGAATTATGGATAATGGGACAGACAGAATTTTAATTGGCGAGGCCGAGTTCCGGAATAAGCGGACGCCGTTTGGAATTAAGATTGACGACTTAAGGCGGCATATTTATGCGGTTGGCCTGACCGGCGTGGGCAAGACGACTTTTTTGGAAACAATGGCGCTTTACCATATTCAGCACAATAAGGGCGTGGGGATTATTGACCCACACGGAGAGTTTTCTGATCGGCTGATGGATTATATTCCCAAAGAAAGAATTGATGATGTGGTTTATATCAATCCATCAGACACCAATTATCCACTGGCTTTTAATGTAATGGAGAGCGTTGATTTTGAGCAGAGGCACTTAGTTGCTTCGAGTTTGTTGTCAGTGTTTAAAAAAATCTGGCCTGATGTTTGGTCAGCCCGGATGGAGTATATCTTAAACAATACTTTTTTAGCGCTTTTAGAGTATCCGGACTCAACCCTTTTGGGCATCAGCCGGATGCTGGCAGATAAGGATTATCGGAAGATGATTGTTTCCAGGCTGATGGATCCGGTGGTCAAAGCCTTCTGGACCCAGGAATTTGCCCGCTACCATGACCGGTTTCAAGTTGAAGCAATTGCGCCTTTACAGAATAAAGTTGGCCAATTCACTGCTAATCCTTTAGTGAGAAATATTATCGGCCAGAAAAAGACTAAGCTTAATTTAAGAGAGATAATTGATACCAGAAAAATTTTGATTGTCCGTCTGCCGGTAGGTTTGGTCGGCGAATCCAATGCCTCGCTTTTAGGCGGTTTGTTGGTGACCAAACTTCAGCAAGCCGCGATGTCCAGGATTGATATTCCGGAGAACCAGCGGGAAGATTTTTGTTTAGTAATTGACGAGTTTCAGAACTTTGCCACCGAATCATTTATTAAGATTTTGTCAGAGGCAAGAAAATACCATCTGAATTTGGTGATTGGCCATCAGTATTTAGACCAGATTCCTGAAGAAATCTTGGCCGCAATTTTGGGCAATGTCGGCACTTATGTTGCTTTTCGGATCGGCCCGGTTGACGCGGAAAAATTAGAACCGCAGTTTTTGCCCCAGATCAACGTTCACGAGTTAGTTAATCTGCCGAACCATTATTTTTACATCAAGATGATGATTGACGGCGTGACTTCGCCGCCGTTTTTAGGCACAACTTTACTGCCGCCGCCTTTGCCGGTTCAAAGTTATAAAGAAGAGATTATCAAGCTCTCTCAATTAAAATACTCTACCCAGAAAGGCTTTATTGAGCAGGAGATTCAAAAATGGCTTGAGCCGGTTGAGCCGGGAAAAGAAGAAAAATTAGAGCAAGAGCCGGAAGTTTGGGAGCCGGTAATGCTCCATGAAGCAGTTTGTTCCTCCTGCGGCAAAGATATTCGCTTGCCTTTTGAGCCGGATCCGAATCGGCCGGTTTATTGCAAAAAATGCCTGAAAAAAGTTAAAAAGCCAGAAGCAGAAAAAAAGCCAGCTAAAGCCAAAGCGAAAAAGCCGGTTTCGGCAAAGCCAAAAACAGAACCAAAAGCAGAAGAAAAAAAGTCCGGTTTAGGCGAGATGCTGAAAAAAATTATCAGTTCGCAGAAACCAGAAAAAGAAACAGATTCTCTTGAATCCCAAGAACAAGAATCTTAAAGTTTGATTATATCTGTTGTTAGCAAAATAAAATTAGTTGTTTTGCTTTTGCTGTGAAAAATAAAAATCAAAATAAAATCGTATTCGTCGCGATGAGCGGCGGGGTTGATAGTTCTGTTGCCGCCTTGCTTTTGAAGCGCCAAGGGCTCAATGTTGTTGGCGTGTTTATGAGGAACTGGACGGTTAAGGTCCCGGGTTTGATTCATTGCCCCTGGGAAGAAGACCAACGTTTTGCCCGCCAAGCGGCAGCCCAGATCGGAATTCCTTTATATACCTGGGATTTTGAAAAAGAATATCAGGAGGAGGTGTTTAAATATTTTTTGGAGAGCTATAAAAAGGGCGAGACTCCGAATCCGGATGTGGTTTGCAATAAAAAGATTAAGTTTGGCTTGTTTTTGAAAAAAGCTAAAAAGCTGGGCGCGGATTTTATTGCCACTGGCCACTATGCCCGTTTGAAACGGGCAAGAATTAAGAATAAAGAATTAAGAATAAAGAAAAATAAACCATCATTCATAATTCGTAATTCATTATTCATGGCTCATGATGTCAACAAAGACCAATCTTATTTTCTCTGGACTTTGACTCAAAAGCAATTAAAACACTGCCTTTTTCCTTTGGGCGATTTGACTAAGCCAGAGGTAAGAAAAATCGCTAAAAGAGCCGGTTTAGTCACAGCGGCTAGAAAAGATTCCCAAGGGCTTTGCTTTGTCGGGCCAATCAGTTTAAAAGAGTTTTTAAGGCCATATCTTGAGGAAAAATCAGGCAGGATTGTTTTAGTTGAGTTTAATAAAAATGGCATTAAAAAAGAAAGATTAATTGGCGGGCATCGGGGCGTCCATCTGTTTACTTTGGGCCAGCGGCAGGGGATTAGGGTTGGCGGCGGCACGCCTTATTACGTTGCCAAAAAAGAGATTAAAAAAAACATCTTGTATGTTTGCGCCAAAAAAGATCTGCCTAAGTTTTTTCCAACCAAGATAAAGATCAAGCAAGCTAACTGGATTAATTCAGGATCGGTTAGGTTTCCTTTAAAATGCCGGGCGCGGTATCGCTATCGCCAGCCGCTTCAATCAGTTAAGGTGATTAAAAACAAAACCAATAAGTTTGAGGTTGTGTTTACTAAGCCGGCAGTGGCGATCACTCCGGGCCAGTCAATCGTGTTTTATAAGAATAAAACCTTGTTAGGCGGAGGAGTGATTGAATAATGAAATAAAAAAAGAAGTAAAGATTTAAAATTTTGAAAAATAAACCCCACACATAGATTATGCGTGGGGTTGGGGAAGGGGCTTGTTGTTATGAAAAGCCGTTTGAGCGGCTTCTTCAAAAAGTTCACCAATCCCTTTTATACCATTAAGCGACGTTGTCTGGCCGATTATTATCACTGCGTTTCCAGCGATAATAATTGAGCCAGTTACGTTTTTGTATTGAAAATCCGCAGTGTCGGTTTTCCATTGAATCTTTAAATTTTTGACACCGAGTTTTATGTATAAAAGGTTAGTGAAGAGGCCGCGGCGGAACAGAGCCTCTTCCCATGGCAGGTTGTGTTTGATTAAGATATTAAACCTTGCCATGGCAACCTCCTTTCTTAATTTAATCTTAACTGATAATTAACAACTTACAACTGGGTTTTTAACAGCCGTTGAAGTGATTTTCTAAGAGAAAATTGCTATACTTATTTTTTAAGATGATTATTGCTCAAGAGTTAAGGCAAAAATATTTAGAATTTTTTAAGCAAAAAGGGCATCAGATTATTCCGAGCGCTTCTTTGATTCCGGAAAATGACCCGACCGTGCTTTTCACTACCGCGGGGATGCATCCTTTAGTGCCTTATTTATTAGGTGAAAAACATCCGGCCGGTAAACGTTTGGTTGATGTTCAGAAATGTCTCCGGACCGTTGATATTGAAGAAGTTGGCGACCAAGTCCATCAGACTTTTTTTGAGATGCTGGGCAACTGGTCTTTGGGGGATTATTTTAAAAAAGAGGCAATTGAGTGGAGTTATGAGTTTTTGATTTCTAAAGATTGGCTGGGACTTGATAAAAATAGATTAGCGGTTTCAGTATTTGAAGGCGACCAGGACGCGCCGTTTGACCAAGAAGCTTATAGTGTTTGGCTGAATTTGGGCATTCCTGAAAAAAGAATCGCCAAACTGCCGAAAAAAAACAACTGGTGGGGACCGGCCGGTCAAACCGGACCTTGCGGCCCAGATACCGAGATGTTTTATTGGGTTAGCAATGAACCAGCGCCGGAAAAGTTTGACCCCGATGATTCTCGCTGGGTTGAGGTCTGGAACGATGTGTTTATGGAGTATAATAAAAAAGTCAAAAGTCAAAAGTCAAAAGTCAAAAATGAAATTCGAGATTCAAAAATAGAAAAATCTAAAAATTTAAATAAGGAAGCATACGAATACGAATCTTTAAAACAAAAAAATATTGATACTGGCATGGGTTTAGAAAGGGTTTTGGCGGTTTTGAACGGACTTGATGATAATTACAGAACCGAGCTGTTTTGGCCAATTATTGAAAAAGTTGAGGAGCTGTCGGGCAAAAAATACGGCGACTCTGAAGAGATAACCAAAGCAATGCGGATTATTGCTGACCATCTTAAGGCGGCAATTTTTATCTTAGCTGAACGAATTGAACCGTCAAATGTTGAGCGAGGTTATGTTTTAAGGAGACTAATCAGGCGGGCGATTCGTTACGCCAAGCAATTAGAGATTAATCAAGCTTTTTGTTTTAAGTTGGTTGAGCCGGCAATTAAAATTTATCAAGATGTTTACCCGGAGCTTTTCCAAAATAAAGATTTTATTGAAGAGCAGTTAGTCAGAGAAGAAGAGAGGTTTAGCACAACTTTAACTAAGGGTTTAAATGTTTTAAAGAAAGAGGTCCAAAAAATGAAGCAGACAGGTAAGAAAAGCTTGTCCGGAGATATTGGCAAGATAGCTTTTAATTTCTTCCAGAATTATGGTTTTCCGCCCGAATTATTCTTAGAAGAGATCGCCAAAGAAATTCCCCATAGCAAAGAGGGTGTTTTGGCGTCTTTTAATCAGGCTTTTAAAAAACACCAAGAATTATCCCGCCAGAAAGCGGAGCAAAAATTCAAGGGCGGTTTGGCTGACCACTCTGAAATCAGCAAAAAATACCATACTGCCACCCATTTATTGCAAGCGGCCTTGCGCCAAATTTTAAGCGACCAGATTTATCAAAAAGGCTCAAACATCACTGCCGAGCGTTTGCGATTTGATTTTAATTATTCTGAACCGATCAGTTCGGAACAATTAAAAGAGATAGAAGGCTTGGTTAATCAGAAAATTCAAGAACATCTGCCGGTTCATTTTGAAGAAATGGCAGTTGATAAAGCGAAGAAAATCGGCGCTTTGGGCGTGTTTGGGAGCAAGTATAGCGAGAAAGTTAAAGTTTATTTTATTGGTCCTTCGATGAACTCAGGGCAAATTCCTTTTTCTATAGAGATCTGCGGCGGCCCGCATGTAGAAAATACAAAAGAGATTGGTAAAATTAAAATTGCCAAACTGGAATCAATCGGCCAAGGAATAAAAAGAATTCGAGCAGTGGTTGAAGTTTAAATAACCCAAGCGTGATATAATTAATTGAATTAAAATAAAAATTTGACCAAAAATGGCGAAAAAGTTTTTTGATATTAAAAAAAGCAAAAAATCAAAGGATTTAAGAGTAAAAGAAGTAAAGCCAAAGCGCGGCAAGGAAGTTGAGATAGAGCCTTCAGGAGATAAAACCGGGCCGGAGATGAAATTAGAAGAAAGATATAATGAGTTTTTAAAAAGCTTATCTTCTAAAACCGAACCGGAAACAGAGATCCAGCCGGAGAAGAAGAAAAAAAGAGCAAAACCAAAAGATCGGAGCCGGGTTTTAAAATCAGTTTCTTGGCTGATCGGCTTAATCGGCTTGGGACTTTTGATTTATTTTGGCAGCGGTTTTATCAGCCAGGTTGAGATTGTTTTGGAGATCCAAAAGGAAACTCAAGAAAAAACCTTTTCCGCTTTGTTTGAAAAAGAGCCTGAGCAAACCGGATTTTTAAATGGCCAGTTTGTTTTACCGCTCCATACTTTTGAAAAGTCTTTTTCTTACTCTAAAGATTATCCGGCCACGGGCGAAGGGGAAGTTAGCGGCTATAGCCGGGGCAAAATTATAATTTATAATGAAGCTACCCAATCAGCCCAGATTTTAGTTGCTCGAACTAGGTTTGAATCTCCTGACGGCAAGATTTTCCGGATTCAGGAAAGAGTTTCTGTTCCCGGATATGACCGGGTTGGGCCGGGCATACTAGAGGTTGAGGTGGTCGCAGACCAGCCGGGGCCGGAATATAATCTTGAGTCAACTCGGTTTACCATTCCCGGGTTTGCCGGCAGTTCCAAGTTTGAAAAAATTTATGCGATTTCAAAAGAAAAGTTTTATGGCGGCGCTTCCGGGTTAGCCAAGGTGGTTACTGAAGAAGATGTCAAAACTGCAAAAGAAAAAATTACCCAGTTTGCTTATGATACCGCCAGAGAAGAGGTAATTAAAGAAATCCCGGAAAACTTAAAGCTTTTGGACAAAGCAGTCCAGTTTAAATTGGGTGAAATCGCTGTTTCTTCTGCTGGTGAAGCAGAAATAACCCGAGCAACAATTGAAGGCAGGCTGTCAATCTTGGTTTTTGATGAAACCGAACTTAAGGAGTTAATTGCTGAAAAAATGGTTGAGGACCAACAGATAAAATCTGATCTGACTTTGGCCAATTATCAGATTTTTTATGAAAATCCTGAAATAGATTTAGAAACCCAAACAATGAAGCTGGCAGTCAGGGTCAGGCGGGATATCCAGGCATTAGTCGATGCTTTAGAGTTTAAGCAAAAAATAGCCGGCAAGAGCATTGAGGAGCTGAAAAAGGAGCTCTTAAAGCTTGAGGGAGTTCAGAAAATTCAGGTTTCGGTCTGGCCGTTCTGGATGAAAAAAGCGCCGGAGAATATTGACGCAATTAAAATCCGTGTAGAATAATTTTAGGAAGTCTCACTTCAATATATTGAAGTGAGACTTCAATAATATAGCTGTCGACTCCAACGGGGTTGATTTTCAGTTGGTTTTTTATTATAATGATAAAGCCTTTTATTTATGGCGAACAAGAAAAATAACCGAGTTGAAGGTTTAGTTACCGAGGCTTTGCCTAATGGGTTTTTCAGGGTAAGATTGGCTGATGATAGAGAGATTTTGGCCCATTTGGCTGGTAAAATGAGGATTAACTTTATTAAGGTAATGGTTAATGACTTGGTTACAGTTGAGCTTTCCCAGTATGATGAAACCAAGGGCAGAATCGTTTATCGTAAATAATTTTAATTTCTTGACCAAGCTGCCAGAATTAACTCTGGCAAGAGTTTTTTAGCTTAATTCGGGTTGGCTGGGTAATTAAGTTAAACCGGACCAAATTGATAAAAATTAGAAAAATGAAAGTTAAAGCTTCAGTAAAAAAACGATGCGCTAAGTGCAAAGTGGTTCGGCGTAAAGGTCGAGTTTTTATTATTTGTGAGAACAAAAGACACAAACAGAGACAGGGATGAAACAGCGCCTGCGCGCTGTTTCATCCGGTTCTGCGGAGCAGAAATTGCGGTTATTTCGCAAAGCTGAATCCGCAATGGCTGGATGAAACAAATTAAAAACCATTTGAGTTTAGAGATTAGAATTTTGAATTTATTTGGGAATTAGAAATTAGGAATTTTGTGGTATGCGTTTAGCCGGAGTCAATATTCCAGACGAGAAAAAAATTTCAGTGGCCCTGACTTATATTTTTGGTATTGGCCCATCTTCAGCAGAAAAGATTTTAAATCAAGCTAAAGTTGGTTTGGGCAAAAAGACTAAAGACTTGACCACTGAAGAATTTAACCGAATGAGAGAAGTAATTGAAAGCGAATATCGGATTGAGGGCGATCTGCGCCGTGAAGTTTTCGCCAATATTAAAAGATTAAAAGATATAAAAACTTATCGCGGCATCAGGCATATCAAGCGCTTGCCGGTTCGGGGCCAGAAAACCAAGCATAATTCAAGAACCGTCAGGGGCAATGTCAGAAAGACAATTACTTCAGGGAAAAAGGCGCCAGCCCAGAAAACATAAATTAGAATTATGAATTATGAATAAGGAATTAAGGGGTTTGGCTTAAAACGTTTAATTAATCTATTTATTCTAGACTCCGAATATACTATGGGGAAGAAAACAATCAAAACTGAAGACACCGCCGAAGCTTTAAAGGCCCAGGAAAAGGTTGAAGCCAAGATTAAAAAAGCCGGGCCGGTTTCCGCATCAAAGAAACTTGAATCCAGCCGGATTTATATCAGCTCTTCTTATAACAACACTTTGATTACCATTACTGATTCTAAAGGCGGGGTGATTGCCTGGTCTTCGGCCGGCAGTCTTGGATTTAAGGGCCCGAGAAAAGCTACTGCTTATGCGGCGACCAGCACAGTTAATACCTTGTTGCAAAAAGTTAAAAAATTTGATTTGGGTAAAGTATCAATTTATGTTAGGGGAATTGGCGGCGGCAGAGAAGCGGCGATCAGAGCTTTAATCAACAATAACCAGGATATTCAGCTGATTAAAGACGTTACTCCGGTTCCTCATAACGGACCTCGGCCGAAAAAAACGCGGCGAGTGTAAATGAGGGGTGAATAATGAATAATGAATTAAAACGGATTTGTGAATTGAAAATTGTTTTGATATGGCATTTATTTTAGGACCAAAAGAAAAAAAGAGTCGGGCGCTGGGAGAAAACCTTTTTCTTAAGCCGGAACGCTCAATTTCCCAAAAATCAGCAATGGTTAGGCGGCCTTATCGTCCGGGAATGCATGGTAAAAGAAGAAGAAATTTATCCGAGTACGCTTTGCAGCTGATAGAAAAGCAAAAAGTCAAGTTTAGTTACGGCCTGTCTGAAAAGCAGCTGAAAAAATACGCTCAGAAAGCAATTGGCTCTCAAAAAGTTTCTGCGCCGGAATCCCTTTTCAGATTCTTAGAAACAAGAATTGATAATGTGGTTTTTCGGGCCGGGATTGCCCCATCACGGAGCGTTGCCAGATTAATGGTAACCCATGGCCATATTAATTTAAACGGCAAGAGGCACGATGTCCCCTCGGCAGAGCTTAAATCCGGCGACGAGATTTCAGTTCGGGAAAATTCATTAAAAACTAAATTGTTTGAGGACACCCAAAAAAGGCTAAAAGAAACAGATCTGCCCGCCTGGCTTGAGCTTGACCCGGAAAAATTAACTGTTAAAATTATTGGCTACCCTTCTTTAGAGCAAACTAAGCTTTCTTTTAACTTAGCTTTGGTGCTTGAATTCTACTCTCGCTAATTTTTATTAAGTTAAATAATTATAAATAATCAATATGATTTCTTTACCAAAACAGCCAAAAATAATTAAATCAGACAGTCGAGAAGCGGTGATTGAGATAGAAGAGCTTTATCCCGGTTATGGTTTGACTCTGGGCAACGCTCTGCGTCGGGTTTTGCTTTCTTCGTGCGAAGGAGCGGCAATTACTTCTTTTAAAATTGACGGCGCGCCCCATGAATTTTCCACTTTGCCCGGAGTGGCTGAAGATTTGATCGAGATCTCCCTTAACTTAAAAAAAATCAGGCTTAAGATTTTTAGCGAAGAACCCCAAGTATTAAGTTTATCCGCTAAAGGCGAGGGAGCGATTGCCGCCAAAGATTTTGGCAAAAATCCCTTGGTTGAGATAGTTAATCCTGAAACCGGAATTGCTACCTTGACTGATAAAAAATCTAATTTTAATCTTGAGGTCAGAATCGAAAGGGGGATCGGTTATTCTGCGGCTGAAGACAGGCGAAGAAAGGAAAAATTGCCGGTTGGCACGGTTGAGCTTGACGCCAATTTTTCACCGGTAATTTTAGTTAATGCCATTGTTGAAAATATGCGGGTTGGCGAAAAAACTAATTATAACCGATTAAGGTTGGAGATTAAGACCGATGGTTCAATTGATCCGATTTTCGCGTTTAATTATGCTCTGGGCATTTTAATTGATCACTTTAGCGCTTTGAGAACAGAGGAGCTTGCTCCTGAAGGCGAGGTGGCTTCTTTTGCCAGCTTGCGCAATTCAGAAGCAATTGAAAAGATTGTTTTGGAAAACACGGGTTTGCCGGAGCGGATTTTGTCAGCGTTAAAGCAGCACCGGATAAAGACCATTGGCGATTTAATTAAGATTAATCCGGAAAAGATAAAAAGCTATAAGGGTTTGGGCAACAAAGCCGTGGAAGAGATTCGCGCCATACTCAAAGAATACGGGATTGATTTCAAATAAATTAGTTATTAGTTATTAGTTGTCAGTTGTTAGTTGTAAGTCAATCTATGAGACACAGAAAAACGGGCAGAAAATTCGGCAGAAAACTCGGAGACAAGAAAGCTTTTTTAAAAGGCCTGCTTCATAATTTGATTATGAAAGAAAAAATCACCACTACTCAAGCCCGGGCTAAAGAACTGAAAAGGCTTTTTGACCCGCTTGTGACTTTAGCAAAAAAACAGACTCTTGCCAGCTATCGGCTTTTACTGACAAAACTGCCTAAAAAATCAGCGGAGAAAATTTTTAAAGATATTGGGCTCCGTTATAAAGATCGAAAAAGCGGCTATACTCGGATAGTTAAATTAAACCCAAGAATGCGCGATGCCGCGCCAATGGCAATGATTAGCTTGGTTGAAGAAAAACCAAAAGTTGATTTAAAAAAACCAACTAATTAATTCCCGATTTTCAATGTCTAATAAGTTCTTATAATTCATAATTCATTACTCATAATTCATAGTTTTATGTCGATTCAAGAGAAAGCAAAACAGAATAAAAAAGCATATGAGATTGACGCGGCCGGAAAGCCGATTGGCCGGCTGGCTTCTCTTGTGGCCGGTTTGCTTTTAGGCAAAGATTCAGCCAGTTATGAAAAGCACTGGCCGATGGAGCGGGAAATTAAAATAAAAAACATTGGCAAAGTTAAGTTTACCGGCAGGAAATTAAACCAAAAGGTTTATTACCACCACACCGGCTATCTTGGCCACTTAAAGGAAACTAAGATGAAAACGATTTTTGAAAAAGATCCAGGCGAGCTGTTTAGAAAAGTCCTTCGGGGCATGCTGCCAAAGAATAAGTGGCGGGATAAGCTTTTAAAGAGAATTAAGTTTGTTAATGATTAAATAAAATGGCGGAGAAAAAGACAACGGCAAAAAAATCTGTTCAAAAAGAAAAATCCGGTGGAGTTGCGGCTAAGAAAAAAACGGTTAAGCCGGAAAAATACTCTCGGGCTTTGGGCAGACGCAAATCTGCCACCGCTGTGGCTAAACTTTATCAAAATAAAAAAGAGATTATTTTTAACGGGAAAAATATAGCTGATTATTTTCCGGTTTTAGAATTTCAGCAGATTGTTCAAGAGCCCTTGAAAGTTGCCGATCAACTGGGGAAAGTTGGCTTGGAGATTACTTCAAAAGGCGGCGGAATGCGGGGCCAGGCTGAAGCGGCCCGTTTGGCAATTTCCCGGGCATTGATTAAATCAAATCAAGATTTGAAAAAAGTTTTGAAAGCCCGGGGTTTGTTAACTCGAGACTCTCGAGTGAAAGAAAGAAAAAAGCCCGGCTTGAAAAAAGCCCGTCGCGCCCCCCAGTGGAGGAAAAGATAACTGCTTATCGTTTTCTCCGGTTCTGAGCAAATTAGCATAGGCAAAGGAGAACAGTTCTCCTTTGTGGAGGTTATCTTTAAATTATATATAGCAATAATCAAGAAGAAAACTTGGCCCAAAGAGTTTAATCTTATTAAACGGGGCAAGAAAAAATTTGAGTTAAGATTAGCTGATTTTAAGATTAAAGCCAACGACACTTTGGTTTTGGAAGAGTATAACCCAAAAACCAAATCTTATTCCGGCAGGAAAATTAGGCGAAAGGCTAAATTTGTTTATAAGTTTGACCTTGATCAGTTTGGCCAAAAACAAGAAATCGAGAAAAACGGCTTTTATATAATTCAGATTTAAAACAGCGCCAAGTATAAAATCTTTTTTGGAATAAAAAACAACTCTTGTTTGTAGTAGTTTGGAAATTTAAGATACGACTATCTTAATGATTGACAAGATAGTCGTAGGCTGTGATGAGGGAATGGCGGTTTTGTAAGAATAAGCGTTTTTTAATTAAAAGGATGAAAAAACTTTACCAGATTAAAATTTTTGGCCGGGTTCAGGGAGTTGGTTTCAGGTATTTTTTGCTTGAACAAGCAGATAAACTGAATATTTCTGGCTTGGCAATGAATTTATCTGATGGTTCGGTTTATACTGAAGCAGAAGGCGAACCGGAAAATTTAAAAAAATTTCTTGAACAGTGCCGAACCGGTCCAATTTTAGCAAAAGTAGAGAAAATAGAGATTAAAGAAGCTGGGATAAAAAACTTTTCTGAATTCCAGATCAAATAAGCCAATAAAGGAGAACTGTTCTCCTTTACCGTCTAACATTGATATTTATCTAAATCTGTGGTATAATATAAATATCCTCTGAGAAGAGGAAATTTTTTATCTCTGGTTAGTTTGGCCTTAATCAGTCAGAGAGAAAGGAGAAAAAATGAAAAAGGCCATTAAAAAACAAAACGGCCAATCGGCCGTTGAATACGCAGTTATAATGGGGGTTATCTGCTTAATAATTGTGATCGCCTTGATCTTGTTCGCTCCGCTGATCGCGGAGCTGTACGTCCAGGTCGGGCAGCCGTGCCCGACTTGGGTACCATTTGCTTGCCCTTAGGGGCAAGCTAGAAAACTCTGCCATTGGCAGGGTTTTTATTTTTCCGCAATTCACTAAAGATTAAGCCAATAAAGGAGAACAGTTCTCCTTTAGTTTATTTTTTTGCGATTAAATAAAGATTAGGAATATTTGATTTTTCCTGCCAGAGTTTTTTAATCTTAAATCCAGCTTGTTCAGTTAATTTTTTCAGTTCATTTTTAGTAAAGCAATGAAAATAAAGTTCAGCCACAATCTTCCCTTCAGGATTTTTCCAGGGGGCAAAGATATCCAGCCAATCTAACCGAGTTTTGCCAAGAAATTTCAAGACCGTGTATTTGAGAATTTTTTTCCAGCCAGCTTTTTTTGCTTGCCAGAGATTCC
The DNA here is from genome assembly GCA_040753135.1 of Patescibacteria group bacterium. Classification (NCBI taxonomy): domain Bacteria; species Patescibacteria group bacterium. Next base: position 126,236 of record JBFMGR010000001.1, read on the forward strand.
AAACTCTTAAAATCAATAAGCCCCCAGGCATTAAAACTCGATAAGCTTCGGTTAAATATCTTAATCGCAGTTCTTTAGAGGGAATATGGTGAAGAACCGCGACAGAAAAAACTTTGTCAAAGGAATCTGGCTTAAAAGGCAGGTTTAAACTGTCAGCAATTAAAAATCTTGCCCCGGAGTGTTGGGTTCGGGCGATTCTTATCAAAGCATCAGAAACATCAGTCCCAATATAATCAATGTTTTTATTTTTTAAAACTTGGTATAATCTGCCCGAGCCGCAGCCAGAATCTAAAACTTTGTCTCCGGAATTAACCAAATCAGCCAACTCAATAATGTCCCTCTGGACAATTTGCCTGGTGCTGGCAAATTGTTGGCTAATTAAGTTATAATCTTTTTTAGTTTTACCCAAAAGGAATTGGGCGTAGTCTTTATTCATATGAAAGTTTTTGAAAAAATTGTTTTAGAGCTGGCTGAAAGAGCTAACCAGTTTAAAACCAGTCAAGACCTGGCTAAGTTTAAAAATCAATCAGCAAAAAAATACCAGATTGAGATTCCGAGCAACATCCAGCTGTTTAAAGCATATCATAGATTAGTTTGGCAAAAAAAGCTGAAAAAATCAGAAACAATAGAGAAAATCTTGAAAAAGCGGCCAGTTCGGTCTTTGTCCGGGATTGTTAATGTTTCGGTTTTAACCAAACCGTTCCAGTGCCCGGGTAAATGCGTTTATTGTCCGTTTGTCGCTGATCTGCCCAAAAGCTATCTGCCTAAAGAGCCGGCAGTGGACCGAGCAGTTAAACTTGGTTTTGATCCCTTTCAGCAAACCGAATATCGGATTCAAACTTTGGCAAGCGAAGGCCACTCGACAGACAAAATTGATTTAAGAATTATTGGCGGCACTTGGAGCTTTTATCCGGCCCGATACCAGACTTGGTTTGTCAAGCGCTGTTTTGACGCCGCCAATCAGAAAACCAGCCGGTCTTTAGCTCAGGCGCAAAAATTTAATGAAAAAGCTAAACAAAGAATTATCGGCATTTCAATAGAGACCCGGCCAGATTTTATCAACCAGCAGGAAGTGAAACGGTTGAGAAAATTAGGCATTACCCGAGTGGAGTTAGGGGTTCAGAGCATTTATGACGAGGTTTTGATAAAAAACAATCGCGGCCATCTGGTTGGGGCGACGATTAAGGCAACCAAACTTTTAAAAGATGCTGGATTTAAAATCTGTTATCAGATGATGCCTAACCTAATGGGTTCAGATTTAAAAAAAGACGAGCAGATGTTTAAAGAGCTTTTTTCTAATCCCGATTTCCAGCCGGATTATCTGAAGATCTATCCTTGTTTGGTTTTAAAAGAAGCGCGTTTATATGAATCTTGGAAAAAGGGCGAGCATCAAGCCTATTCTGATAGACAATTAAAAAACTTGATTAAAAAGATAAAAAAAAGGATTCCGGCTTATGTTAGGATCCAGCGGATCATTCGGGATATTCCGGCAGAATACATTGTTGCTGGCGGTAAAATCTCCAATCTAAGGCAGGTGATTCATCAAGAAATGAAAAAAGAAGGCTGGCAGTGCCAGTGCGTCCGATGCCGCGAAGTCGGCAAAGATTATAATCCCAAAGAAAAAGCCTATCTGTTCCGGCAAGACTATTCGGGTTCAGGCGGCAAGGAAATATTTTTAAGTTTTGAGAACAAGCCAAGAACCAAGCTTTTTAGTTTTTTAAGATTAAGAATTCCGTCCCAAGTTTTTTCAAACAAAAAGCATTTTTTGCCAGCCTTAGAGGATTCAGCGGTGATTAGAGAAGTTCAAACAGTTGGCCAGGCAACCGGGATTGGGGCAATAAAGCTTTCGCCCCAGCACCGGGGTTTAGGCAAGAAACTGATTGCTGAAGCGGAAAAAATCTGCCAAAAAGAATTTGGTCTAAATAGAATCAGCGTGATTGCCGGTATTGGCGCCAGAGAGTATTTTCGTAAACTTGGCTATCGTTTAAACCAAACCTATCTGGTGAAGAATTTTTAATAAAACTTTCTGATTAATTAAGGCAAGATTTTGCCTGAACCGAAGATGTTTTTTTCATCCAGCCAGTAAAAAACATTGTTCTCAAAAAACAGCGGTTTTTTTAAACCAGCTAACTCAATTTTATAGCTGTTGATTGGTTCTCGTTTGTCTATCTCGGTTATAGTTAAGGAATCTTTTGCCGCAGAGATTAAATGCCAGTTATGGTTGGCAAAATAAAGCGCTTCCGGTTCCTGACTTAGTTCTTTTAAAAACAAAAGCTCATCGGTTTGGTAAAGCAGGTCATCAAAAACATTATCCAAAAAATAAACGAATAATTTTCTGCTTTCAGAAAAAGCGATTTTGGTTTGGTCGTTGTTGATAATTAAGAGATCGGCTTTTTTTGAGATAACTTTTTCTGAATTAAGCCCGGGATTGTCTTTATCCGGTTGAATCAGGATTATTGGGCCGGATTTTTCCCAAAACAAAAACGAATTGTTTTTTAGCGGATAAATCTGATAAAAGCCATCGAGGGTTAATTCTTTGCTGATAGTTAAAATTTTCTTTTCTTTATCCAGTTGGTCAAGCGGGTAAACGGTTCTGTCTTCTGCTAAATAATAGCCAGGACTCAAGCCAATGATTTCTCCCGAGGTAATCTGCCAGTATTCACCGGTTTTAAGATTGAAAAAATACGCCGCTGGCGAACTTAAGGCAATCAAGCCATCATCATTGTTTTTATCCCAAACCAGATTTAATTGATTTAATTTGGTTTTGGTGTTTTTTAGAAAAACCTGGAAATAGCTTGAGCCTAAAAGCGTTTGGTTTTCCAGAATTATCAGTTTTTCCGTTGATGTTTCCACTAAAAGATTTTTTCCGTTTGCCGACGGGCTGATGCGGCTGATTTTTTCTTGGGCTGACAAACTGGCAATAGTTTTTAGGTCAAGCCAGAGCTTTGGCTCTTTGTTCTCTGGGGAATAGCTCCAGATTTGTTTTTCAGAGTCAGCAAAGAAAATCGTTTTCAGATTGTTCTCCGGTTGGGCAATCAGCTGAATGGTTGAGGTGGCTAAAGTTTGGGTTTTAATCTCTGGATTGATAATCGGGAAAACGATTCTGGTCGCTTTGCTGGCAATTAAAGGTTCAACTATCATCTGTTTTTGCCAGATCAGATTTTGGTTATTTAAGGGGCTGACCTCAATCTGATAATTCTGGGGCAGAAGGTTTTTGATTAAAGTGCCGGAGGAGATTAAAACCGGTTTTTTGGCGATGATTCGTTTTTCTTTTAAACCGGATTCGGGCTTGATGATAATTAAGGCTTCTTCAGGCAGGGATTTAATAAAGATGCCGCCAGCTTGGACGAATTTAAACTTTTTGAAATCAAACAAATACCCTTGAGAAAAGAGGATGATAATTGGCGCGGCAATGGCAAAAACCAAGCCAAGCAAAACAAGCAGTCGCTGCCTTTGTTTAAGGGTCATAGTTTATTTTAGCAGAATAAGGAGAGTTTCGCTTGAAAATGAAAAGCAGAAACCGGCAATTGCCTATTTGTTTATTCTAACGGGCTTTTGATGTTCTTAAGTTTTGGATTGGTTACTTGAGTGTATATTTGCGTTGTTCTTATGTTTGAATGCCCCAAAAGTTCCTGAACGTGTCTTACATCAACGCCATTTTCTAGTAAATGCGTGGCAAAACTGTGGCGCAATGAATGAAAAGTGGCGTCTTTTTTAATCTTGGCTTTTTCCGCTGCGTTTTTAAAAATTTTTTGAGCTGTTCGCTCGGACAGTTTCCCGCCTCGTTCGCTTTCAAAAACATAATCATTTAGATTTTTACCAGTGATTAAGTTCAGAAGATCGATTTTAATTTTCTCCGGGCAAATAGTAATTCTGTCTTTTTTACTTTTAGCGTTTTTGAGGTGGATGGTTAGTTCTTCTAAATTGACATCTTTTACTTTTAAATTAACAGCCTCGCTAATTCTCAAGCCGGCGCCGTAAGCCAAAGAAATTAGCAATTTATGCTTCGGGTTTCTGATTGATTCAATAATTTTTTTAATCTCTTCTCTCGAGAGAACAATAGGGAGTTTTTTACTTCGTTTGGCAAATTTCAAATCTATCTTCTTTGGCGATTTTAGTATTTCTCTATATAAAAACTTTACAGAATTTAACGCCAAGTTTATAGTTTGTGGCGATTGTTTTTTCTTTTGTTTCACAAAAAGAAACGTTCGGATAGCCTCATCTCTTGAATCAAATTTTTGTTTCTTTACAAAAATTAAGTATTCTTTTATATAACGCAAATAACTTTCAGCCGTTTTCGGACTATAATTACGCAATTGTAATTCTGTTTTTGTTTTATCTAAAATTGTTTGCATAAGGGAAGATTTTTAGTATAATAAAGTTATTGTTGGTAAATAATATCATCAATTCGCATAACATACAAGATAGTTATTTTATCAACATTAAAGTTCGCCTAATAACGAGTTATGTGAAATAGCCAGAAATTTCTTTATTATTTTTTAAGATTTTTTTTGGCAATTTATTTCAGGTTGAACATAACTTGTGATATAATTTTAGTCAGTTTAATAATTAACTAACAACATTATGAAAACACCAGAAATGGGCGGGAGTTATCCCGAAAAAACTAAATCGGA
>JBFMGR010000002.1:0-41132 GCA_040753135.1 Patescibacteria group bacterium
GCCCGGAACCCGAAGGCACTGGAGAACTCCGCTTTTGCGGAGTTTTCCATTTTAATTAGTTTAACTCTAACTCCCATCTTTTTGCTTGTTAACACCCGATTTGTCTACTATCTGTCCGATCGGACAGTTAGTAGACAATAGGCAATCTTTAACAGGTAAAATAAGTAAAAAATAAGCAAAAAGGCAAGCAAAGAAGGCAAGTAAATAAGGCAAATAAATAAGTTGACCAAAACTCTCGGTCAAGAACCGAGAGTTTTGTGTTTATTCTCCATCTCTTGACCCGGCACTTGACAAAACCCAGAGAGAGAGATACTAAGTGCAGTTCCTAAAAATCTCAAAAGAAAGGAGGTGAGAAAGGTGGCTGATAAGACAAAAAGCCCCAATACGAGCTACATCAGCAAACCCCATACGGGCAAAAGCCACTCTGATATGCGGGTTGATCTCTATCATCATGGTGAAGACGGGAAAAAGGAAGGAGAGACGCACGGGGTAGAAGTTTCCAAAGGCGTTCTGGATCTTCTCCTCTCTCTTTTTGGTGGCGGCAAAAAGGATGAATAGAGATAATTCGCAGCTAAAATCTGGGCTTGGGCGAACCCAAGCCCAGATTCTTTAAATTTACAGGTTATAATAATCTAGAAATAATAGTAAATATTAATAGGGGAAAACCTTATGAATATGAATAAACTGCCTCAAAAATTTGATTCCGATCATCCTTATAATGATTGGCAATGGGGAGAATGGATAAAGTTTACGAGAAAGCTTCAACAGCTTTCTTTAGAAGAGCTTTGTCAGTTAGCAACTAAATTGGGCATTAGATTCAGTATCGGCAATGAAAGGATTACGGACAAAGATGATTTTATTAACGTTTTAAATGAAGCAGATAAGTCAGAATTGTTGCGTGAGTACAATGAAATCATTAAAGTAAAAAAGAGATAGGGCCAAAAAGGTAATCATAAGATCGCTTTTTGTTTTTTTGGTTTTGGTTTATAATCAGTTTATGGCTGATTATAAACCCACAATTGGTCTGGAGATTCACACAGAGCTAAAAACCAGAACCAAGATGTTCTGCGCCTGTTTGAATAATCCGGACGAGACTGAACCGAATAAAAATGTCTGCCCGGTCTGCTTGGCTCATCCCGGAACTTTGCCGGTGATTAATTTAGAAGCAGTTTTAAAAGTTCTTAAAGTCGGTTTGGCCCTTTCCGGCCAGTTGGCAGAAAAATCAGTTTTTGACCGGAAAAATTATTTTTATCCAGATCTGCCCAGGGGATTCCAGATCTCCCAATATCAGCTGCCTTTTGTTCAGGGCGGATTTTTGGAGATTGAGAATGAAAAAGGCGAGCGCCGAAAAATTAAAATTACCCGAGTTCACTTGGAAGAAGACACTGGCCGCTTGATTCATTCCCAGAATCAAGAGCAGTACTCTTTGGTTGATTATAATCGGGCTGGCGTGCCTTTGATGGAGCTGGTAACTGAACCGGAAATTCATTCCGGATTTGAAGCCCGGCAGTTTGCTGAACAGCTTCAGCTGCTTTTGCGTTATCTCGAGGTTTCTGACGCAGACATGGAAAAAGGCCAGTTAAGGGTTGAGCCGAATATCTCGGTTTCTTTAGATAGTAAATTAGGGACAAAAGTTGAGATTAAAAACCTGAATTCTTTCCGGGCAGTTGAGGAAGCAATTGATTATGAAATTAAACGCCAGATAGAGATTTTGGGAAAAGGCAAGGCAGTTCATCAGCATAATCGGGGCTGGGATGAGGCAAAAAAAATTACTTTAGAACAGCGGTCAAAGGAGGAAGCCCATGATTATCGCTATTTTCCCGAACCGGATCTGCCGCCGATTTATCTTAACCAGCCAATTGGCGATGAAGGCATTTTTATTAACACCGAAGAAATTGCCAAAACTTTGCCTGAATTGCCCTGGCAAAGACAACTGCGTTTGGGAAATCAATATTTTCTTAATTCCGAAGAAGCCAAGCAGCTGACTTTTAACAAAAAGCTGGGCGATTTTTTTGAACAGGCAATCTCTGAAATACAAGAATTTGATTCTGGACACCAGCATTCTCGGAAAGAACTGACCAAGCTGGTTTTTAATTTTTTGAGTTCGGATTTGCGCGGCTTAGCGGCTGAGAACAAAACCGATTTTAAAGATCTAAAAATCACTCCTGAAACATTTGCCCATTTATTAACTTTATTCCACCAGAAAAAGATCTCTTCCAGAGTTGCTAAAGACGTTCTTTTAGAGATGTTTCAAACCGGCAAAGATCCAGAAGAGATTATCAAAGAGAAAAACTTGTTCCAAGTTTCTGATTCAGGCGAGTTGGAGTCAATAATTAAAAAAATCATTGCTGAAAACCCTGCGCCAGTGGCTGATTTTAAAGCCGGCAAAGAACAGGCGCTCCAGTTTTTAGTTGGCAAAATAATGGCCCAGACTAAAGGCCGTGCCAACCCAGAGACGGTTCAGAAGTTGATTAAGCAAGAGCTTGGTTAAAATGCGGCAGAAAAACTTTTTTTCTTTGGTTATTAAGGATAGTCGCTTGAGTTTTATTACTAAGATTTTGGTCATTTCAGATTTTTTAATTTATTCCGGATTTGGTTTGGTTGATCCATTTTTTGCGGTTTTCGCTTCTGAAGATATTCAAGGGGGGAGTCTTAGTGTTGCCGGCCTATCCTCGTCAATTTATTTTATTGTTTATTCTTTGTTGATGATTCCAATGGCCAGATTTATTGATCAGAAAAAAGGCGAGCGAGACGATTTTTTAGTTCTTATTTTTGGTTCTTTTTTCATTTGTTTAGTCCCGCTGCTTTATTTGTTTGCTCGTTATCCTTGGCATATTTATTTGATTCAGGCATTATCCGGCATTGGCTTTTCTTTGGCTTATATTAGCTGGGAAGCGATTTTCACTAGGCATATAGATAAGGAAAATGTGGCTTTTAGCTGGAGTATTTATGAAACTTTGACTGGTTTAGGCGGCGCTTTAGCCGTTGGCGCAGGCGGAGTGATTATTGAATTTTTTGGTTTTAGGCCTTTATTTTTGATCGCGGCTTTAATTGTTTTTTTTGGTTCTTCTAGTTTGCTTTTTGTCGCTGACAAATTTAAAGCAGTTAAACAAAGATGAGTTGTCCGAAGAAAACTGAACAAAGAGTTAAGCTTTTAAAAGAGCTGATTAATGATGAGCGTTATCTTTATCATGTGCTTAATCAGCCGTCTCTTTCTCCGGAAGCTTTAGATTCTTTAAAAAAAGAGCTTTTTGATTTGGAGCAAAGACATCCGGAATTAATTACTCCGGATTCGCCCACCCAGCGGATCGGCGGTCAGCCGTTAAAGCAGTTCAAAAAAGTCAGGCACGAAACGCCAATGCTTTCTTTTAATGACGCCTTCTCGCCAGATGATCTGCGCGATTGGCTGACTCGAGTTGAGAATTATTTAGGAACAAAAATAAACAATAAGCAATTTGCCATTAGCCATAAGCCATTCTATTGTGAATTGAAGATTGACGGTTTGGCAATTGAGCTGGTTTATCAGAACGGGATTTTGACTCAAGGCTCAACCCGGGGCGACGGCATTTTTGGCGAAGAGGTAACTAATAATTTAAAAACAATAGAGGCGATTCCGTTAAAGCTTTTAGGCAAAGCCGAAGTTTTGAAAAATTTGAAAGGTCTTGGTTTGAAAAAAATCGCTTTTAATCTGGATAAAAACTGGCCCTTAAAACTGATTGTTCGGGGCGAGGTTTTTGTTTCTTTGTTAGAGTTTAAAAAAGTCAATCAAGAGCAGGAAAAGCAAGGCGGAAAAATCTTTGCCAACCCAAGGAACTTGGCCGCCGGGTCTTTGCGCCAGCTTGATCCCAAGATTACCGCTTTGCGCCGGCTTGATTCTTTTATCTATGATTTGGTCACTGACCTGGGCCAGGCGACTCATGAGCAAGAGCATCTAATTTTAAAAGCTTTTGGTTTTAAAACCAATTCCCACAATCAGGCAGCCGGCTCTTTAGCTGAAGTTTTTCAGTTCCGCGATCATTGGGGAAAGCAGAAAAGCAAATTAAGTTATGAGATTGACGGCATTGTGGTGATTGTTAATGACAATCAAATTTTTGAAACAGCCGGCACAGTCGGCAAAGCGCCCAGGGGAGCGATTGCTTATAAATTCTCTCCGAAAGAAGCGGTAACCAAATTGGAAAATATCAGAATTCAAGTTGGCCGAACCGGCAATCTTACGCCGGTGGCAGTTTTGAAACCGGTTAATTTAGGCGGAGTGGTGGTGGCCCATGCGACCCTGCATAATTTTGACCAAGTAAAAAGACTTGGCTTAAAGATTGGCGATACAGTGGTGGTTTCCCGGGCTGGCGATGTGATTCCCCAGATTACCCAGATTTTAAAAGAGTTAAGAACCGGCCAGGAGAAAGAGTTTAAGCCGCCCAAAACCTGCCCGATTGACAACGCGCCAGTAAAGCAAGAAGGAATGATTTATCGCTGTTCTAATCCTGATTGCGGCGCTCGGAACCGGCGCTATCTGTCCCATTTTGTTTCCCGGTCAGCTTTTAATATTGAGGGCTTGGGGCATAAAATTCTTGACCGGTTTATTGATGAGGGCTTGATTGTTGATGCGGCAGACATCTTTAGCTTAAAACAAGAAGAGATTGCCGTTCTAGAGAGATTTGGTGAAAAATCAGCTGAAAACATTATTAACGAGATAGAAAAAAGAAAAGTGATTTCTCTGGAAAGATTTGTCTACTCATTAGGCATTCTTCAGGTGGGCGAGCAGACTGCCGTGCTTTTAGCGCGGAATTCCCAATTCCCAATTTCTAATTCCCAAATTAAAATCCCTGATTTTATTAAAGTTTTTCAAGGGATTAGTTTGGAGGAATTGCAGACAATTAAAGATATCGGACCAAAAGTGGCTCAGAACATTTATGATTGGTTTCGAAACAAGAAAAACATCGAGTTTTTGAAAAAACTTGATGCGGTTGGGGTTAAGTTAGTTATCAGTGATCAGTTATCAGTAAAAAAGGGAAAACTAGCCGGGCAAGTTTTTGTTTTTACCGGCGAGCTGGAATCAACCACCAGAGAACAAGCCAAAGAAAAAGTTAAGCAGTTGGGCGGAGAGGTTTCAGAGTTAATCAGCAGAAAAACTAATTATCTTGTCGTCGGCAAAAACCCCGGTTCAAAATTGGCTAAAGCAGAAAAACTGGGAGTGAAAGTAATTTCCGAAGCTGAATTTTTGAGATTAATTGGAGGGGAATGAGTTTTCGATTTTCAATGATCAATTTTCAATGGATTATCAATGAATCAATTATCAAACAATTGAGAATTAAAGAATTGGAGCTTGATTGGAAATTGGGAATTGTTAATTTATAATTAAGAGATATGATTTCTCGCGACGAAGTAAAACATTTAGCTGATTTAGCTCATTTAGAGCTGTCTGAACAAGAATTGGAAAAAATGACCCGAGAGCTGGGTTTGATTTTAGATTATATTTCCCAATTGAAAGAAATTGATGTTTCAAAAATTGAGCCGATGTCTGGCGGCCATTCTTTGGTTAATATTTTTCGGCAAAATGATTCAGAAAAAGACAGCTTTGCTTTTGATCCAGAACAGCTTAAGCAGCAGTTTCCGAAAAAGCAGGGGGATTATAATAAGGTGCCGAAGATAATCGAGAAATAATACCTAATTCCCAACTTCCAATTCCTAATCAATTATCCAATGACCAATTTAGACAATTTAACCGTAAAACAAACAGCAAAGTTGCTTGAGGAAAAACAGATCTCGGCAGTTGAGCTGACTAAGTTTTATTTAGAGAAAATCAGGCAAAAAGAGTCGGCTCTAGAGGCGTTTTTATATCTGGCCGAAAAAGAAGCTTTGAGTCAAGCCGAAGAAATTGATTTGTCGCGCCAGAAAGGCGATCAGCTTGGCAGTTTGGCTGGAATTCCTTATGCAGTTAAAGACAATATTTTAGTTAAGGGGGTTCAAGCCACAGCCGGCTCAAAAGTTTTGCAGGATTATCAAGCTAGTTATGATGCTAGCGTGATTTTAAAGCTTAAAAAAGCCGGAGCAATAATGATTGGCAAAACCAACTGCGATGAGTTTGCCATGGGTTCATCAACTGAAAACTCAGCTTATCAGAAAACCAAAAATCCTTATGACTTATCTCGAGTGCCGGGCGGTTCTTCTGGCGGCTCTGCGGCTGCTGTTAGCGCTGGAATGAGCTTATTTGCTTTGGGCACAGACACCGGCGGCTCAATCCGCCAACCCGCCAGCTTTTGCGGCGTAGTTGGGCTTAAGCCGACTTATGGCGCGGTTTCCCGGCACGGCGCGATTGCCTTAGCTTCTTCTTTAGACCAAATCGGGCCGCTGGCTAAAACAATTGAAGACACCGGTTTGGTTTTTGAGACAATTGCCGGTAAAGATAAATTTGATGCGACAACTTCAGGGAAAGCGGTTTATCAGGGTTTGACGGGAAAATTAATCCAAGATTTTGATTTTAAGAGTTTAAGAATCGGCGTTCCAGAGGAGTTTTTCGGCCAGGGGCTTGAGCCAGAAGTAAAAGCGTTAGTTGAAAAAGCGATTAACTGGTATGAATCCCAAGGCGCGGCAATTGAAAAAATTGAGTTGCCCCATTCGCCTTATGGTTTAGCGACTTATTATATTGTTCTGCCAGCGGAAGTGAGCGCGAATTTGGCTCGTTATGATGGGATTCGTTATCCTGCCTCTGTTCAGGCAGATGATTTTCGGGCAATTTATTTTAAGACCCGGGGCAAGCTGATTGGCCCGGAGCCAAGACGGAGGATTATGCTCGGCGCTTTTTCTCTGTCTTCTGGATATTATGACGCTTATTATTCCCGGGCTCAAAAAGTTCGCCAACTGATTAAAAGAGATTTTGACCAAGCCTTTGAAAAAGTTGATTTAATTATGACGCCGACCTCGCCGTTTCCGGCTTTTAAGTTCGGTGAGAGAATGGACAATCCGGTGGCAATGTATCTGGCTGATATTTATACCGTGCCTTTGAACTTAGCCGGGGTTCCGGGCCTGTCAATCAACTGCGGTTTTGCTGAATCAGAAGGGGAAAAATTGCCTGTTGGCTTGCAGATTATTGGCAAACACTTCAGCGAAGAGTTAATTTTAAGAGCCGCTTATCAGTACGAAAAAGCCCATTCTTAAGTATCGTTATGCTTGAATCAATCTTAAATACTTTTCCAGAAACCACGATTGAGCATCGGTTGATTAAGTCTTTAGCTTTGTTTTTTGACTCAACCAACTGGCTGATCCTGTCTTCATTTTTAAAAACTGTTAGTCTCTTGGTTAGCTTTTTTCTTTTTGGCTTGACAGTTTATTTGTTTATCAAACTAAAAGTTTTAAAAGGAAAAATAGACAAGATTAAAGCAGTGGTTAAAAGTTCTGGGCCGTCCCAAACAGCGAAAAAATTCACTTGGCAGATGAAGAAAATCAAAAAAAGATTATCAACCAACAGCGCTGAAGACGACCGCTTGGCTTTAATTGAAGCCGAAGAGCTTTTTCGCCAGGCGCTTGAGGGTCTTAATATTAAAGGCCAGCCAATTCCAGAATTAATTAGGCAAACCCCATTGTGGCGCGAGGTTAAACCAGAAGAGCTGTTAAAAGCCCATGATTTAAGGAATCAAGCGGTTCATTATTTCTCTCCGCTGGTTCATTCTGAAGCTGAAGAGGCAGTTGAGATTTACGAAAAAGGATTAAAGGATCTGGGATTTTTGTAAGAGTGGTTGCTAATGACGCCAATCTAAAAAGGCAATAACGTGAATAAATAGGTAATCAACCCTGTCTGCCTTTGGCGAAAATATAGGGATAGGGGCAAGTGTGCGAATAAAGACAAGGATTAAAGAATTGATTATTTTTTCATTTTAAGATATTATAGATATTCTAAAATCTGAAATCTTTTAATCTAAATTCTAATTTATGTTAAGCATTCGTTTTAAAAGGATTGGCAAAAAAAACCAGCCCAGTTATCGGGTGATTGTCACTCCAAAAAAAGCCGGCGGGCCAAAAGGAAAACCAATCGAATATCTTGGCTGGTTTAACCCGTTTTCAAAAGAATTTGCTTTGAAAAAGGAGCGGATTTTGTATTGGCTTTCTCAAGGGGCCAAGACCTCTGATTCTTTGCAGAATCTTTTAATCAGGGCCGGAATAATCAAAAGCAAGAAAATCGCGGTTCATAAAAAATCAAAGAAAAAATCAGAGCCATCAGTCCAGTCGGGAGCGAGTCAGGAACAAGCGCCTGATTCGGTTCAAGAACCTAAGCCGGCTGAAGCAACCGGGGTAGAAAAATCCCCGGAACCAGAAACCGAATCCTTGGCCGAATCAGTTCAGGCAGATAAAGTTGGACCAGGGCAGCCGGGTAAAAAAGAAGTTTCAGAACCGTCAGCCCAGACAGAAAAAACTGAACCTGAATTAAATCCGGAACAGAAAAATGAGCCCGAAGCTTCGGAACCGGCCCCAACCGAACTTGGGGAATAAACCGCTTGAAATTCAATTATTTTTTTGCCAAAATAAAAATATGTTCTGGTAAAGTCTCCGGAACAGATTGGTCGTTTATCAGGCAAGCTAATTAACTTGACAATTAAGACAATCATCTGATCTTTGAAATAAAATCAAGTCAGTGATTCAGAAAATAAAGCTATGTCAGACGCAGCTTATCAAGAATTTCTTGAACTGTTGGTCAAAGGGATTGTCAACAATCCTGATGCGGTCAAGGTCAATCGGACTCTTGACGAAAGGGGAGTGCTGTTAACTTTGTCAGTTGATCCCAAAGATATGGGGTTGATTATTGGCAAACAAGGCGGGACTGCCAAGGCAATCAGAACTTTATTGCGGATTGTTGGCATTAAGAATGATGCCCGAGTCAACTTAAAGATTGAAGAGCCGGAAGGCGCTGAAAGGCCTAACCGAACCGCTTCTGTTGATACAGTTGACCAAGTAGTTGAAGATTTGAAAATTTAAGATTAGTAGCTAAATCTCAAACCCCTCCGCATTGCGGAGGGGTTTGAGATTGGTTAAACAAAACAACAGCGGATTTGTGTTAAAATCTTTTAAGATGAAGCAATCAAGCAGAAAACCGGCAAAAAATAAAAAAATCAGTTCAAAAGCATCAACCTGTTTTGAAATTATTACTGCTTTTCCCGAAGTTTTCCCGGCTTATTTTTCCAGTTCAATTTTGGGCCGGTCCCAAGAGCGGAGAAAAATCAAAATTAATATCCACAATCTTCGCGATTTTACTCAAGACAAACATAGAACTATTGATGATAAGCCGTTTGGCGGCGGCCCGGGGATGATACTTAAAATTGAACCCATTGCTTTAGCAATTGGTTCAATTTTAAGAAATCCCAAATCCCAAATCCCAAATCCCAAACAAACTTCAAAGCCGAAATTCCAAACAAGAATTATTTTGTTATCGGCTAAGGGCAAGCTCTTTACCCAGAAAGACGCCAAGAGATTGGCCAAGTATCAACAATTAATTTTAATCTGCGGTCATTATGAAGGCGTGGATGAACGGGTGGCAAAGCATTTGGTTGATGAAGAGATCTCTATCGGCGAGTATGTTCTGACTGGCGGCGAATTAGGGGCAATGGCGATTGTTGACGCGGTTTCGAGATTATTGCCCGGAGTTCTGGGCAAAAAAGAGTCATTAACAAACGAGTCCTTTTCAAAACCCGGCTATTTAGAATATCCTCAATATACCCGGCCAGAAATATTCAGGCCGCAAATAGCAGGTGGCAAATGGCAAATAGCAAAGAAAACAACTAAAAAAACCATTCGCCATAAGCCGTTTGCTATTAGTCAAACCTGGCGGGTGCCTAAAATTTTATTGTCCGGCAACCATAAAAAAATCGAGCTTTGGCGCCAAAAACACTCAAAATTAAGGAAGTGAGACTTCCTTAGATTGGGTTGAAAATGAAAATGAAAAAAGGAGATAAATGGGCGCAGTTATTGTGCTATAATTTATTAAAACCGCGCCCTAACTCTCATTGATTTTTAAGCTATTTTATGGTATAATTATATATATGAGAAGAATGATTAGAAAAGCGATTTACTTCTTAAAAAACTATTTTTTGCCCACTCAAGCAAACAATAATTTTCCTTATGCCTTAAGGATAGAGAATCTATCTTTAGTTATTTTGCTTGCTTTAATTATTAAATCCTTGTCTTTTGCTTCTTGGCTGGTTTTGCCCAAACTGCCGTTTTTTGCTGATATTAGCTCTGGTTTGATTGTCCAGCTGACCAATGAGCAAAGGCAACTGGCTGGTTTATCGCCGGTTAGCCAGAGTCCAGTTTTGTCTCAAGTTGCCCAAGACAAAGCTCAAGATATGGTTAGCAAAGGGTATTTTAGCCATAACTCTCCTGATGGCTTGTCTCCTTGGCATTGGTTTGCGGAAAACAATTATTCTTACCAGTACGCCGGTGAAAATCTGGCCATTGATTTTTTTGAATCTAAAGACGTTGTTGATGCTTGGATGAATTCGCCGACTCATCGGTTTAATTTGCTCAATCAAAATTATCAGGAGATCGGCGTGGCAGTCGTTTCCGGCCAGATTCAAGAACACCAAACCACTTTAGTGGTTCAGGTTTTCGGCACGCCCAAAACAAAACTCTCTCAAGCCAAAGTTTTAATCAGTCCAAGCCCGATAGTTTCTCCAGAGCTAACGCCGTCGCCAACCGTCCAGCCTTTAGCGGTTCAGTCTCCAGTCAGTTTTTCGCCAACACCGATTATTGCCGGCGAGGAAACCCAAGCAGTTGCCAGCCCCGAGCCGGAAATTTCTTTAATGCCAAGTCCGTCTTTAGAAATAACCCCAACTTTATCTCCGGAGGTTTCCGCTGAACCGATTTTTGCCGGCTTGACCAAAGATTCAAATTTGCCCCAAACCCCGCAATTAACCCAAGATTTGTTGGGTTTGGCAATTAATCCGAATCCGATTCTATTCAGCTTGGCCGGTTATCTTGGTTTGGTTTTAGCAATGGGCATGTTTTCAAAAATCTATACTCCGTATCCCAAAGCGATTATTGGCGCGGCTTTAGCCATAGTCATTGTTGTGGCGATTGCTTATCTGCCCGGCGCTGAACAAACGTTTTATCTGACTGCAAAAATTTTATGAATTCAGGGATGAAAGTTTTCAGCCGTTTTGATTTAATTTTATTTTTTAAGTATTTTTTTGGCTATCTGGTTCTGTTTCTGCCAATAGTAATTTTTATCTTTAATGGCCGGGCGCTGTTAGCGCAGGCTAATTGGTCTTTAAAACAAACGCTGATTTTCCAAACCCCCAACAGTCAAGAGGTTAGCCCTGATACTTTTAATCAAGTTTCCGCTTCAGGAACCGAGAGTTTTGTTTTTATTCCGAAAATCAATGTTAAAGCTGAAATTGTCTTTCCCGACACCACTGATAATAAAGAGCTTTTGTCTTGGCTGGAGAAGGGTGTGATTCATTATCCGGATTCTGCCGGGTTTGGCGAAAAAGGAGTCGGAATTTTATTGGGGCACAGTTCGGCCTATCCTTGGTATCGAGGCGATTATGGTTCGGTTTTTGCTTTACTGGAGAAATTAGAGCCCGGCGACGAGGTGGTTGTTGTTTCTCAAGGCAAAAAATATCTTTATCGCGTTTCCGGTTCAAAAGTGGTTGTGCCGAAAGATTTTCGGGTTGAGAATCCGGATAATGGTTCGCATCTTTGGCTGATGTCTTGCTGGCCGGTCCGGACTAATAAATTAAGGATTGTTGTTGCCACAGATCTTGTCAAAACCGAATCAATTTAACTTACAAAAAGCGGCACAAATACACTAATTCGCCCGAATGATACAAATCAAACCGCATTACTTCATTGCCACTGCCCTGTCCTACTAATTTACTAATCAGTACCAATAATACTAATAAGATTGATTAGTATGGTTCTATTAGAGATTGTCTCGCTTCGCGAGATTCTGGTATAGCCAGAAAAATTGAAAATTAATTGGAAATTAGAAATTCAGTTCATTATTCGTTGATAATCGTTTATCTGTTGAGAAAAAAATTGCTATAATATTTTATTATTATGTCTTTTAAAGGTTTTTCTGCCATCTCTCTGATCTTGGGCATTAGCTTAATTGTCGTGGTTTTGTCTTTGGGAATGGGTTTGTTAAGCTATTTTGAAAATGCGGCCAGTTTTTCCCGGCTAAAAGGCCAGGAAGCTTTTTGGGTGGCTGAATCAGGAGTTTATGACGCGCTTTATCGTTTGTCCATAAATAAAGATTTTACTTCAGCTGGTTATCAATTGGCAGTCGGCAATGGCCAGGCAACTGTAGTCGTTGAAAAAGACAATCCCCGGGCCGGATTTAATCTGATTACTTCAACCGGAATTGTTGGCAATGCCAGAAAAAAAGTCCAAGCCCAAGTGGTTCGGGATGACATTACCGGCAAGATTACGCTTTTTTCCTGGCAGGAAATTGCCCTGTAGTAGATTTTGACGGTTGCGTTAAGCGTAGAGACTGTTAAGTTGCTGATTATCAATAACTCCTGCTAATTTACGAATTATTGCTAATATCTACCAATCACTCTTATTAGTATTATTAATACTGATTAGTAAATTGGTAGGCGCAGCAATGAAATATGTTATACTTTTATTTAATTATTTGATTTATGCCAGTCAATCATTTTTGGTTTAAAAAATTTTTTCAGAAACTGGTGCCTGAAGAAGAGTTTGCCGCTCTAGAGGTTAGCGAAAAAGCAGTTCGGTACATTTTGTTTTCTAAGTTTGATTTAGCGCCAAAACTGTTTGGCGAGGTTAAACTTGAACCCGGAGTAATTGAGAAGGGCGAGTTGAAAAACAAAGCCAGTTTAATCAAAGCCCTGAATGAGTTGAAAAGACAAGCCAAATGTGATACTGCTGGCCTAAAATGCTCGCCAGTAGTTATCTCTCTTTGTTCAGCTAATTTTTTCTTTAATGTTTTAGAATTGCCGGAAATTCCTGAAGCTTCTTATGAAGAGGCAGTTAAGCTGAACTCTGCCCAGGTTTCGCCAATTAATTTAGACGAAGCTTATTTTGACTGGCAGAATCTGGGTGTTAATTTAAAAACCCTTCAGCGGGAGTTTTTAATTGGCGTTGCCAGTCGGCCGAAAATTGACGCTTATTTGGAAGTTTTTAATCAGGTCGGGTTTCAGCCCTTGGCTTTAGAATCAAGGTCTTTGAGTTTGCTCCGCAACTTTAATTATTTTTCCCGGACAATTGAGAAAAACATCACCTTGCTTTTGGTTGATATCGGTGAAGACGGAATCAGTTTTTTAGTCAGTAAAAGCGGCAAATTATTTTTTGACCTTTATTTGTTTTGGAGCCAGATACCAGAAGCAAGCGATGGGAAGATTACCCGCCAAGATTTAGAAGCGGTTTTGGGCCGGGAAGTTGCCCGGATTCTTGAATATTTTTCTTCTCACAGCCAAGAGCAGGTGATTAATTTTTCTTTGTTTTCGCCGATTTTGAAAAAAGAGTTAATTAATTACCTGGCGCAAAAATTTGATTTAAGGGAGATTCCGATTGCCTTGCCAGCAGCAGTTCAGAATCAAGCCCCAGATCTTTATGCCGGTTTGATTGGCGCGGGTTTGCGCGGCAGTTTAATTCCCCGGAGTCTAGATGACATTGTCAGCTTTTTGCCTGAAGGCACGGAAAAGCTTTATCAAGAAAGCCAGCTGTCTTTTTTTGTTTCTCTTTGGGCCAAGATCAGCGCCGCGGTCTTAGCCGGCTTGGGATTGATTTTTTTGTCCGCGCTTTTATTGGTTAATAACGAGAAAAAACAAACCCAAGCCCAGCTTGATTCTCTTATTGCTTTACCGGAGACAGCCGAGATCTCGGCTCTGAATCAGCAAGCCGAAGAGTTCAATCGGTTTGTTGCCCAGATTGAAACAATCGAGAAACCAGCTAAAAACTGGTCTGGAGTTTTGTCGGCTTTAACCCGAACCGCCCAAGAGCTTGGTATTTCTATCGCTCGAGTTTCTTTTTCTGAAACCAGTTTGGAGTTTCGTCTACGCGCTTCAGCGCCAAACCAGCAAACCGCCTTGGCTTTTCCTGAAAAAATCAAGCAGTTTGATAATCTTTTTGCCGACGCCGAGATTCCTTTGTCTTCTTTTTCTCAAACCCCCCAGGGCGTAGAATTTGAGGCGATTATTAAACTTAAAAACTAAATTTTAGAAGCCAGATTTTAGAATATTTTGTAATTTCTCTATCTGCGCCAGATCTCGCCAAACGAGACAATTTCTAATAGAATCCTACTAATTTACCAATTATTACTAATATCTGCCAATCAATCTTATTAGTATTATTGGTACTGATTAGTAGATTAGTAGGAGACAGCAATATAATCCACACTTGACTCGGTTTAATTATTTTTTATAATATAATCAGCTCTTTAAAGGAGGATTTATTGTAACAATTCAGTTATTTTTCCGTCTTATTTAATAAGGAGGCAAAGGAGGATTTCAAGGAGACAGGTTGAGTGTTTTTTCATTTTGATTTTTAATGTTGGAACAATCAGGTTTAAAAGATTAGGCAAATAAAAGCTTTCTGTTCGGTTAAGCAAGGAAAGTTTTTTCGGATTGTCTTTATTTTGTTTACGATTGATTCTTGCCTTGCTCAACAGGACAGGGAGGAGGTCGACTCCGGTTCTGAATTCCGCTCGGAATTAATCCGGGCAAAAACAAGTTTTCCCGCGGGAGAACTTACCCGCCTGTTTGGTTAAACCAAACAGGAAAAGAAAGAGCTTATTAAGGTCGAAACTTAAGAGATTGATTTTTAAAGCGTCGATGCCCCAAACTTAAATCTTTGGGAATAGATTAATCTCAAAGCTCTTAAAATTAAAAAAATTAACTAAACAGAAAATGGATAAATTCAAGAAATTTATTGCCGGCTCTTTAGTAGCGTTAATGGCAGTTTCTGCCGCTTCTCCAGCCGCAGCTGTCACTATTGAAGAGCTTTTGGCACAGATTGCCGCTTTGCAAGCCCAGTTGGTTGCGTTGCAGTCCCAGCAGGGTGGCGGATCATATGTTGGCGTTTTGACCAAAAATCTCAAGCAGGGGATGACTGATCCTGAAGTCAATATTCTTCAATCAGGATTGGCTAAGGATTCAGCTGTTTACCCGGAGGGTTTGGTCACTGGCTATTTTGGTCCTTTAACCAAAGCCGCAGTTATCCGCTTTCAAGAGAAGTATGCCAGCGAGGTTTTGGCCCCTTGGGGTTTGACTAATGGCACTGGTTTTGTTGGCTCAACCACCAGAGACAAGTTTAATGCTCTGTATGGTCAGGCCGCGCCAACTGTCAGCCCAACCCCGGGAGTTTCACCCGCTCCGGCTGATTCAGTTTCTGTGGCTTTGTCCCCAGACGCTCCGGCCGCCGGCACTTTAGTGGCTGACTCTACTTCTGGAGACGGCGCTCAAGCTTTGGCTTCAGTCGCCGCTTTCAGATTTACTGCTCCAGCCGCTGGTGCGGTTAAAGTTACTTCTTTGAAAGTTCAGCGGACCGGTGTTTCTGCTGATGCTGACGTCTCCAATATGTATCTTTATGTTGATGGCGCCAGAGTCGCTGAATCACCCTCAATCTCTTCCGGCTACTTTACCTTTACCAATTCAGCCGGTTTGTTTGAGGTTCCTGCCGGATCTTATAAAGATGTCGTGGTTAAGATTGACTTGTCCAACGGCACTTCATCTGGCAAGACCTTTATCTTTGGCTTAGCTGCCGCAGATAGTGTGGTTGCTGGCGTTTCCACAGTGAGCGGTTCATTCCCGATCTATGGCAGCCAGATGACTACTGCCCAGATCAGCGATTTGGGTAAAATGACTATCTCTTCAGCTTTGCCTTCTTCCAACACCACGGTTGATGCTGGTACCACCAACTACGAAGTCTTTAGGTTTTCTGCTTTGGCTTCTGATCAGCCCCAAAAAGTTTCCTACATGAAGTTTACTTTAGTGGGAACTGCTGATTATGACGCTTTGCAGAATATCGGCTTGTATGTTGACGGCACCCAGGTTGGTTCTTCTGTGGCAATGATGGGCACTGATAAAACAGTTGAGTTTGATCTCTCTTCAGCGCCATTGAGCTTTACTTCTGGTCAGACCAGAACCGTGGCTCTTCGGGCTGATGTGATCAAGGGCTCTGGCCGCAACTTTTACTTCCAGGTGGCCAAGTCATCTGATTTTGTTTCAATGGATACGACTTACAATGTCTATCTGAAGACTAATCAGTCCAATGTTTGGTCATTGTTCAAAGCCGCAGGCACCACTTCAATTAACTCTGGTTCAATTGTGACCAACAAGGCATCAGATTCTCCAACCGGACCTTTGGCTCTTAACGCGACCAATATGAAGATCGCTAAGTTTGAGCTCAAAGCGGTTGGCGAGGATGTCAAAGTTTCCTCAATGTATGCCAAGGTTGTTGAATCAGTTAACAGCCATATCGTTTCCAACTTGAAGCTGTACATTGCTGGTTCCCAGTTTGGTTCAACTGTCGCCTCTCCGGCTGACAGCACTGTCCAGACCTTTTCCGGCAACTACACCTTTAAAGCCGGTGAAACTGTGGTGGTTGAGATCTACGCTGACTTAACCGGCACTTTAGCTAATGGCGACTCAATTACTGCCACTTTGGAAGACAACGATGCCTCTAATGGTGTTCGTCAGTCAACCGGTGACTCAATTGATGTTCCATCAAGCGATGTTGGCGCTAATGCCATCTCAATCAGCGCCGGCACTTTGTCAGCAGTTAAGAACTCATCAGTGGCGAACATCTCGACGGTTTTGAACGCCCAGGATGTGGTGATTGCTTCTTGGTTGATTACTGCTCCTTCTGACCAAGGAGTTAGAATCAACTCAATCACTGTTGATGACGGCCAGTCAAGCACCAATGGTTTGGGCTCTGCCTTTTCCAACTTGATGCTCTTCAATGGTTCAACCCAGTTGGGTCAGACCATTGCTTCGCCGTCAACCACTGGTGGTTCAGACAACACCTTTAATATCAGCACCACTTTTGAAGTTCCGGCTGGCCAATCCAAGCAGATTGACTTGAAAGCCGATGTTTTGTCTTCAGCTTCAACTTCAACTTGGAACGGCGAGTCAACTGATGCCGCCAGAATTACCTCAATGGATGCGACTGGCTTAATCACTAACAGTGCAACAACCTACGGCTCCGGCAATGTTAGTGGCCAGTTGATTACTTTGAACAGCGGCGCCACCTTGACGATTGCTAATGAGGCGTCACCAACCATGCCTGACTCAACTTATGTTGTTGCCGGCGACACCGAGCAGACTTTAGCTGCTTGGAGGTTCTCTGCTAACAACACCGAGTCAGTCAAGGTGACCCGAGTTAAGGTGTTTGAGTCCGGTGCTGATGACAAGCCGGGCAACTTCAAGAATGTCAAGTTGTATGTTGATGGCGTTCAGGCCGGCGCAACTGTGCCTGCTTTTACCACCAGCACCGCAACTTCTTCAACCAATGGTTGGACAATGGACTATGTCCTGTTTGAAGATAATGCCGGCTTGTTCACTGTTCCGCAGAATTCTTACAAAACCTTAGTGGTTAAAGCTGACGCGACTGATAAATCCAACGCCTCATTTGTTGATGACGGCGCCAAACAGCGCTTCAGCTTGGAGATTACTGATGGAACGGCAACTGCCACCACCAATGTCTCAGCTAAAGGTTCAACTTCTAACCAGTACGTCACTTTGGAGTCTGGTTCTTCAGCCACGAACGAGCTTAATGGCAGCGCTATGACCTTTGCTCGCAGCCGGCCAGTGTTTGCTTATGTGGCTGCTTCTGGCACGACCTTGACTCCTGGCGTAATGGAGGTCTTCCGGTTCAGAATTACAGCTCATTCTAGCGATGATGTTAAGTTTATGAACACAACTGCATCATCCAATATTAGATTGACTGTTCTGGCTGGTAAGGCTGCCGCTACTGGGGACGTTGTTCTTTACGATGCTGGCACCAGCACTGCTTTGCAGACCGCGTCTGCTAACAGCTTGGCTACTAATGCCACGATTGACTTTAACAGCTTCTCTAGCACTGTTCCTGCCGGAACAACTAAAGAATACTATGTCACTGCTAACTTGAGTGTCTTCACCACTACTGGTGATAGCTTCCAGGTTTCGCTCAAGAATGCGGCTGCGGATATGAGCTTTAATGACAACTCATCCACCAGCGCTGACATAGAAGAAGCTAACTACGTTGGCATTGGTTTGCCGATCAATGGCGGTGTCTTCACCAAGCCGGGCGCTTAATGGTTTTTCAGTAGCGCATAACTGACGCGGTTGGGTTTTGTTGAAAAAAACAAAACGCCTGCCAACACCAAAAAGAGCCCTTCGGGCTCTTTTTGGGTTTATTTTTTATTTTAATTTAGCTTGAAAAAATTTTCTTGCCCCGATGATTTTACTCGAAATGAAAGGATAAAAAAGGGGAATAAAAATTAAAGAAATAAAAACAACAACTGATTGCTATCTTGACGATCGTCAAGATAGCAATCAGTTTAAGACTCTTTTTCTAATTTTTAAGCATCAACACTTAAAGTATTGTTAATCTTTTCTGGGAATATTAAACTATTATTAGTGCAATGAGAGGCGATAAATTATTCACTGTTTTGGAATTTATTGAAGAAGGAATTACCACTTTGACTGATTTAACTTTGGCAATAATAGTTTCTGGCTACGGTGCCTCCGGTAAAAAGATAGACAGAAAGTTTGAACAACTCCATCGGTCAAGAAAATCTTTAACTTTGGGAACAAAAGAGTTTATAGAGCAGAAACGAAGACTCTATAATTTACTTTATAAATTGGGAAAAGAGGGGATGTTAATTCCGGATTCGCAACCTGACCGTGATTTAAAGCTTTCCAAGAAGGGTAAGAAAAAATTTTTGGCTTTAAAACAGAGCAAAGAATTTTCTGCCAGAAAATACAGAAAATATAAAAAAGGGGGAGTTCGGAAGAAGACAATAGTGATGTTCGATATTCCAGAATCTAAAAAACATCAGCGGGTTTGGTTAAGATCGGTTTTAAAAAATTTAGGGTTTAAAATGGTTCAGAAAAGCGTCTGGTCGGGCGATTATCTAATCCCTAGAGATTTTATTAAAGATCTTTCCCGATTAGGATTATTGGATTATGTTGAGATTTATGAAATTAATAAAAGCGGCAGTTTAAGGGTTTAGAGAAATCAGCAACAATCCTCGATCATTTATGGTTATTTATTCTATTATTTTAGTTGTTTGATTGCTATCTTGACGATCGTCAAGATAGCAATCAAGTTAAAAACAAACAAAAAATAATTAATAAAATGATTGGAACTAAGGCTGTGGATAACTTTGTATTGACAGGCAGAGGGTTTTTGGGAAAATAAAAAAAGTGCGTTTATAAATGAATACCCAGAGATGTTTTTTAAAACGAGGTGATAAAAGATAAAAAATAAACTTGTTGTGGCTATGAAGTTGAAGATTTTTAATCGGGCTTCCAAACAAATTCCTGAAGCAGGGAATTTTTCCAAACCAAGAAAAAAATTCAGCTACAAGAAAGCAGTCATTTGGTTGACTGTTTTTTTATTTGTCAGTGGGGGAATTTTTGTTTGGTACCGATTTTTTAGCCCTGAAGGCCGGGAGCAGTTAAAATACGACCTGTTCCAAAAATACTATATTGAGCCGTATGAAAAAGCGATGCGAGAAGATGTTTACGGCGGCAAGACACCAGAAGAGACTTTAAATTTATTTATTGACGCTCTGAAAAAAGGTGATATTGAGTTAGCAAGCAAATACTTTGCTTTGAATACCAATGAGAATAGCGAGTATTATCTAGAATACGATCCGAAATGGAAACGCGGCCTAGAGTTGACAAAAGAAGCAAATAAGCTTGATGAAGTAATTGAGAAATTATCATTCGTTAAACCCGATAAAGAGAGAATAACTAGCGAGGAAGATTTCAAGTTTATTCTAGAGAAAAATGGAGAAATTCTAGGATATATAAATCTAGAGTTGAATCCCTACTCCGGCGTTTGGAAAATAGAGAGCATGTAAATAATGCCTAAACTCTTTAACCGGATTTTTAGATTTTTGGTTAAAGCTTTGTTAATAAGTGCGGTTTTCGCGCCCTTTTTTGTGTTTGGTTATGATTACAACACTCACGGCTACTTAACCCAAGAAACAATCAGGTTTTATAATCAGAGTTTTTCTGAAAATCAAATTTCTCAAGATTTAGCTAATTTTTTAGTTGATGGTTCGCGCAAAGAAGACGACGCGCCCAGATGGATTAACCATTTTTATGACCCGGTTTACCAGCGGGGCTATGATCCGGATATTGCCATCGACGCTTATCCTTTGGTTTTTGCCGACACCTTAAAGCAAGTGATTAACTGGGTTAGCTCCAAGCAATGGAGCCAGGATTCTTATCAGCAAAACCGGTTGGTTTATCAAGCAACAAAAAATCTTTATCCAATCAGTTCAATCTTAAGCAATCAAGAGCAAAATCAGGTTAATTTTTCTGAAACAGATTTTACCTGGGGGAAAGCCAAGCAATACTGGCTTAAAGGCGAAAAAGAAAAAGCAATGTTTGCTTTGGGCCATATTCTGCATCTGATTCAAGATGCGAATGTGCCTGACCATACCCGGAACGACGGTCATCTAGCTGATAGCCCGTATGAAAAATGGTCAGCCAAGTTTAATCTAAATAATGCTGATTCTGAATTGAACCAGAGATTAAAAACAAAATCCCCAGCGGTTTTAAGCAATTTAGATAGTTATTTTGAATCAATTGCTAAATACTCAAATAATAATTTTTATAGTAGGGATACAATCGGTATAAGTAAGGGATACCAATTACCACAAGCAGTTGATTATGAAAGAGGAAACTCGTTGTTATATGCTTTAAATAAAGATGCAGACGGGTTTTTTAAATTATCAGCGCAGTCTATAGAGTCAAGTGTATTAATGGGGCTGGAGGGAGAGGTTTCGATCGATGACAACTTTGTTCTTAAAGACTACTGGTCCCGTCTCTCTACTCAAGCAGTTACGCACAGCGCCGGAGTAATAAATTTATTTTTTCAAGAAGTTGCTAATGAAAAACTTCAACTAGAACAGCCCGAGCTAAAATGGTATGAAAAAATTTGGCAATGGTTAACCCAGCAAGGGAATAATTTATTAGGTCAGATTTTGCCTCAAAGCCAAGATAATCAAAACAGCCAGCAGCAAAATCAAGAATCAGCAGGACAGCAAAATTCTCCAGAACCAAGCCCTTTAAGCTCAAACCCAACACCATCACCGGCTTTTTCTCCGGTTTTAAACTCTCCTGAACCAAGTCCAATTTTCTCGCCAACTCCGACTTCAATATTAATACCAATTCTAAGTCCAACTCCAGCGGCAACCCCAACGCCTAGCCCAACCTCTCAATCTTTACCCCAATTTATTGGCACCCAAACCCCAAATCTTCCAATTTCACCTTCGCCTCAACCCAGCCCAACGCCAGAGTCAACACCTTCTTCTGCGCCCAGTCCTGAACCAAGCTCTACCCTAGAGCCAACGCCAAGCACTGAACCCTCTCCGTCTTCAGAACCAAGCCCAAGCCCTTCACCTGAACCTTCGCCGCCACCGTCGCCAACTCCCGAACCCAGTCCGACTCCGTCGCCAACCCCGACTTATCAGCAGTCAAACAATCAATTCTTTGATGATGTTGCCTGGTATTTTGACACTGAACTTTATCCGGAAAAAGGCGGGATATTTACGATTGAGTTAACAGTCAATCAAGTTCTGCCAGAAGAAGATTATTACGCGATTTTAGCCGGCTGGAACAGCGAGTTTATCAAAACTCCCGGGAGTAAACAAAGCGGCGGAGATCGGCCGGAATTAAAATACCCGATTCCCGCTGCCACCGGTCAAATTCTTAACCAAAATGACCCGAATTACGGCCCAGCTTTGAGTTTGTGGAATCATAACAGCGGATTTAATCCGGACCAGTTCCCGAAAGTTTTAAAAATCCGACCAACCGAGATCAGCACGGTTAATTATGTTTTGTTGGGAAAAGATTTAGAAGAGGGGATTAGCCGGGAATATTTTGAGCAAGTTTTGGGCCGCGAGATCGGCACCAATGACTTTATTGCTTTAGTTTTTTGGCCGCTGTATAATCAAGCCACGCCTGAACCGGATAATCTTCATTATTTGGGTTCGTTTTTGGAAAATGACTCAACCCCGGTTTCTTATCCTGAACCGGTTTCGGTCAGCGCCGTGAAAAATCTTCGTTGGGGCATTGACCCGAGTTCAGAAACCGGTTATTCTTTGGAATTTGAATATACCTTGCCGATCCCGGAGATTACTGATCAGTATTCTTATGGTTATGAACTTCGATTTCATTTAAATGGTTTGGCTGATTTTTATTATGCTTATGATCCGAATCTGGCCCAGTTCTGGGTTAAAAGTAGTGATAGTTCAAACATATTTTATTTTAACTATGGTTTTTGGGGCGATGAAACCTGCGATTATAATTCCCGAGCTGAACCGAAATCAGGAGTGCGATTTTTGCCCGGACAGTGCGAGCTGAACTCTTTTGGCAAAATGGCTTATAACCAGAACAAACTGCCCCAGACCGCAGACCCTGACGCTAATTCCTGGATTCTTAAAGTCCCGATTTTATGGGTGCCGAGCCCAAAGCCGCTAAACGAGCTGGGCTTGAATGATTATCTGACCGTTAGTTTATGGGTGAATGAGGGTGGTCCGGCCAACGGTTTGTATCTGCGCCAGATAGACCAGAGGCAATGGCAGTTTCAAAATCAATATCAGGCGTTAGAGCCAATAGTGCCGCCGCCTTCACCATCGCCAGAACCTTCAGGGCCATTGCTTCAAGCAGTCATAAACGAGATTGCTTGGATGGGAACCGAAGCCTCAACTAATGATGAGTGGATAGAGCTTTATAATAATTCAGCGGGAGAGATTGATTTAACTGGTTGGGTTCTGCGTTCAGCTTCCGGAACCCCGGATATTTCTTTAACCGGAACTATTCCGGCTGGGGGTTATTATCTTTTGGAGCGGACAAATGATGAGCCGGTCTCAGATATTAATGCTGATCAAATCTTTACTGGCGCAATTAATAATCCGTGCGAGGTGTTTGAATTATTGGATAATTTAGGCAATTTCCAAGACAAAACAATCTGCAATGGCCAGGATTGGCCCGCTGGAGATAATGAAACGAAATCTTCAATGGAAAGAATTAATCCGAATATTTCCGGAGAAGAATTGACTAACTGGCAAACTAATAATGGTATTCAGAAAAATGGTCTTGACGCTGAAAACAACGAGATTAACGGCACACCAGAACAACCGAATAGCCAATAGCAAATGGCAAATGGTTGATATTGAAACTTGCGATGTCCTAAAATTACAAATCAATATTAGGGACATCGCAAGTTTTTAATCTGGGATCTGGAAAATAAATGACATAAAGCAATAAGTATCAAGGAGAAATTTTAATTCTGTCTACTAACTATGCGATCGCATAGTTAGTAGACAGAAGAGAGGAAATAATAGATATAAAAGGGGAAAATGAAAAGTAAAAATTTGTAATCTAAATTGAAAATCTTATTGATTGCTCAATTTTGTTTAGGATTTTTAATGACAAAACCTCGCCAATGGCGAGGTTTTTGGGTAAAGAACTATTCGCGGCAGCGGAAACCAACCGATTTCTTTTTATGTCTACCGAGGATTGCGAGGATTTCAACCCCCGCAGTCCCTCGGGTGGGCCAGAACTTGTCAGGGTCTACGCTGACATCAAATTCATCCCCCTTGTCGCAGCCCTGAAGACGCTCAAGACCAGTTGGGGCATCGTCGTCATCAAAACGGACGACAACGCCATCACATCGCTGACCATCTTCAGTCAACACTGAAAAAATAATTTCTTCAGTGTCGACGAACTCAACAGTGGCGATGCCTTTCATTTTATCCTCCTTACTCAATTCTCATTCTGTCAGCCGCAATTAGCTGGCCGGTTTTCAGCTGAGCCAACATAATAATGGTATCTGCAACTAAGGCGGCCAAGCCTTCGTCTGCGTGACCCACTATGCCGCTGCAGCCTACAGCGATGCCTTGGCGGTAAACTCCGCCGGGATAAAGATAATCACCTGGCTCAAGAAGCCAAGGATAAGCGGCAGCAACTTTGGTATCCATTTTCAACCGTCGAGCCAGTTCCATTTTTCGTTTGGCTATTAGATTGAAATCTACTAGTTCTCCCCAAGAAGGATCCCATTTTTGTTCTTTGCCAAAGGAAAATGAAAACTCTTCCTTGTTGGGGGTTGAAATCCAGCCCTTGATCCAAGTAGGTCCCCAATGTGCCTCTGGGAGTTTAATGATTTTTATAGCAGTGGGTTTGACAAGCTCCACTGCCGTAAAAATCAACGCAGTGGTTAATACAGCCATTTTTACCTCCTTATATAAAGAACAGATTTTCAATATTAAATCATAAATCTTTGTTTCTGTCCAGGTTTTCGCATGTTTTTTAGTTTTTTAGCGATTTTTTGAGTTAAAGCAAACTATAGAAGCAGCCAATAGATTTTAAGATGGATTTTAGATTTAACAACTTGCGATGTCCTAAAATTACAAATCAATATTAGGGACATCGCAAGTTTTTAATCTGGGATCTGGAAAATAAATGGCATAAAGCAATAAGTATCAAGGAGAAATTTTAATTCTGTCTACTATCTGTCCGATCGGACAGATAGTAGACAGAAGAGATTGGTTTGTGTTGAAAATTGAGGAATGATTTTGGGATTCGGGCTTGATAAGTTTTTATTTTTTTCTAAAATATTATTAGGTCGGGTTTAGTTTTTAAAAATTAAGCAATAATTATGAAAAAAATATTATTAGCAGGAATCTTAAGCTTTTTCGCCTTAGCAGCTGGTTGGGTTTATGCTGAACAAGAGGGAATTGGCTTGAATTTGCAATTAAAAGGCTTCAAGCCGGACGAGGTTTTTGAAAAGTTGCGCGATTGGGAAAAGAACTTTGAACTGCCGGAGATAGAAGAAATTAGGGAAGGTCGGGCAGTGAGAAGTTTGGTCATTGCTCCAACCGGCAATACCAAGATTACTGACGCTGAAGTAGTTTCGGTTTCCGGGAATAATTTTACTGTTAAGGTTTGGGGATTGAGTTTGGCAGTTGAAACCAATGAAAATACCAAGTTTGTGGTTGGCCGGTTAAGGGATTGGTCTTTGTCAGAGTTAAAAGTCGGCGACAAAGTTGATATTATTGGGACGATTGATGAGGCAAGCGGCAGTATTAAAGCTGATTTGGTTAATGCCAGAATTTCAGTGCCAAGAATTCAGAACGAAGAAGTGCTTCGCTTAAGAAGCATTATTGAGAACTTGATTCGTCAGCTTCAGGAAGCGCTAAGAAAAGTTGGTCGGCAGCTGCCGCCCGGAATCTCGCCAGTGCCGGAAGTTTCGCCAACTCCGGAAATCAGTCCAACTCCGGAACCAGAAGCAGAAGATTAAGATTTAAAATTTAGAAAGAAATTTTCGGGCATCGTAAGTCCGCTGGACTTGCGATGCCCTTATATTTATAATTGAGTTATGTTTGCTTTTTTAAGACAAAACAAGAATTCGTTTGTCAGCGCCATAAAAATTCTTCTTTATTTGTCTCTGTTATCGCCGTTAGTGGTTGGGATAAATTATCTTTACCCGTTTGTTTTTCCAAAGGCGATTTTTTTTATGGCTGTAATTGAACTGGCCCTGGCGCTTTATCTTCTGCTTTTAGTGGTTGATAAAAACTGTCTGCCTCGGTTGAATATTTTGGTTGTTGGTTTAGCTGGCTGGTTTTCGGTTCTCGCTGTTTCCAGCTTTTTGGCAGTTGATCCATCGCTGGCATTCTGGTCCAAAGCCGAAAGAATGGACGGCTTATTTTGGTATCTTCACTTATTTGCTTTTTTTGTGATGGTTGTTGGTTTGTTTAAGAATGAAATTGTCAAATTTTTAACCATTAATTCTTTGATTGGCGTGATTGTCGGTTTGGCTGCTTTAATCAGCAAATTTTTGCCCGGGATTTTTAATTTAGGCAACCAAGATCGTTTGGCCGGAACCTTTGGTAATCCGGCTTTTTCCGGGACCTATTTTTTGGTCTTGTTTTTTCTAAACTTGCTGGCTTATTTCCTGTCTCAAGATTCCTGGAAAAAGCTGTTTTTGGGCTTGGCTGGGTTTAGTTTTATTCTGATTTTCCTAACCGGCACCCGGGGCGCTTATGTCGGCGCTGTTGGCGGCTTGGTTCTGTCCGGCAGTTTGGTTTTATTTTTTTCCGGCAAAAAATATTTAAAGCCGGTTTTAATCGGTTTGGCGGTTTTTGGGCTGGTTTTAGCCAGTTTTTGGTTTTTGCCCGGGTTGTGGCAAAAAATTTCGCCATTTTTAGCTTCAAGAATCTACGCCCTCTGGCAGATTCCCAAGCCGAGATTAATTGCCTGGCAGATTGGCTGGAACGCGTTTTTAGCCCGGCCAGTTCTAGGCTGGGGCTTGGAAAATTTTCTCTATGCTTTTAACCAACATTTTATTCCCGAGATTCACACCTATGAAATCGCCATCTTTGACCGGCCCCATAATAAAATTATTGATTTATTGGTTGGCCAGGGGATAATCGGGCTTTTGTCTTATTTGTTTTTATTCGGGGCAATCAGTTTCAGTTTTTTAAAGTTTTTATGGCAGGATAAAGAAGACAACCAGAAAGTTTTGGTTTACAGCTTGTTCTTAGGTTTACTCGGAGCTTATTTTGTCCAGAACTTGGTGCTGTTTGAGATGCCGAGTTCGGGAATCGTCTTTTTTGTTATCTTGGCTCTGGCTTATTGGCTGATTCAGGAGCAAAGGTCAGAAGTAAGAATAGTAAAAAACAGCCGAACCCTTTCTTTTTCTGGCTTGATTATTGGTTTAGGTTTGATTGGTTTAAGTTTTTATTACGGGGTGTTTTTGCCTGAACAATCAGCCAGAAATACGGCTAATACCGCTTTTGCTTTAGCGCCAACTGCTAATCCAAATTTTGCTCTTAAGCAGGCAAAAGAATATTATTTAAAAGCTCGAGGCGCGGGCACCTATTTAAATAAAGAGGTGGATATTTCTTTATCCAGAAAACTAAAAGATTTTGCCACGCTTGAGATTTTTCTTGCCAAAACGCCCGAATATCAGGAGCTTGCTTTATTGATCGCTGAAAATCTGAAAAAAGATTTACAACTTCATCCTTGGGATTATGACATTGCGGTTGAGGCCGGCTCTTTGTTTATGCAGACAGAAGAAGATTTCAGCGACAAGTTAAGCAGCGACTCCCAAGCTTATAATTTGTTTTTACAAGCAACCGATCTGGCGCCAAAACGGGAAGATGCTTATCAGTATCTGTTTTTGTGGGCAATGAGGAACAACAAACAGGTTGAGGCAAAAACTTATTCAGACATTTTATTGGGCTTGAATGATCAGATCGGCGTTTTCTGGTTTTATCAGGCAGAGCATGAAGCCCGTTGGGGCAGTTTGGAAAAAATGGAACAAGCCAGAGCGAAAGCCAAAGAGCATGGTTATGATATTTCCCGGCGGTTGAGTGACTGGGAGCTGCTGATTTCCAGTTTAATACTTGGCGCTGAAAATGGCGGGCCGGAAGCAAGCCAAAAAGGATTGGCGGCAATTAAAGAACTGGAACAGATAACTCAAGTTCCGGGTTTGCCAATTAATTTTTTAATCCGAGATTACACCTTTTTAATTCAGCTTTATAAAAAACAGGGGCAGAGAGAAAGAGCCAAAACAACGATTAAAGAACTTCTAACCAAAATCCCAAAATCTGAAGAGCAAAATTTGATTAAATATTTAAAGCAAAACTCAGCTTGGATAGAGTGAGTTAGAAAGATTCCCGGGCTTTGTTGAACGAGTTTGTAATAAAATTTAATGTTTAGTTTGGGGTTTATCATTATCAGTTTTTTAGTTGGCGCCTGTTTTTTTGACTGGCTTGATTTTAAAAATGAGATCAGGGGCTTCAGTTTTTTTGTTTTCTCTTTGGCTTTGGGCTTGGTTGTTCTCGGTTATTTAAACTTAGGATTAAGTCTAATTTTTCAGAACCTGATTCAAGGATTAATCTGGGGCTTGGTTTTAGCGAGCGTATTTTTAATCCGATTTTTCAAACCGAGAAAAATTTTTAAGAACCGCTGGCAAAAAATCGTTTTTAGCCCCCCCCAACTGATTTTGGGGACAATTGTTATTGTTTTTATTATTGTTGCTTTGCAGGCAATGCTTTTTGATTCTTCTGGTTTTCCATTTGGCATCTTAAAGGGCTGGGGCGACGGCGCTTATCATCTGAATATGGTGATGAGATTGGCAACAGCCGACCCGTTTGTTCTAGACCAGCCGATTGCCGGAGCGGGAAAATTAACCTACCCTTTTTTAATTAATTTTTTATCCGCGGTTCTATTGAAAGGGGGATTGAGCTTGCTAATTGCCTGGCATCTGCCAATAATTGTTTTTGGCGCGGGAATGATTTTGGCTTTGTTTGAGCTAGGAAGAAATTACTTCACCAGAAAATCCTTGGCTTGGATTTTAGCGTTTTTAGTTTTATTTGGCGCCGGCTTAGGCTTTATCTGGTTTTTCCAGCAGGTGAGTCAGGATGCAGTTCAGCAAGGCTGGTTAAATTCTTTTCTAAATAATTTTTCTGAACCAAAGTTTGAGTATACTCATTTAGACACCCGGACCGGCGGCAAATTAACCGAGAAAAATCATCCGGCGAACATTGTCTGGATTGTGCCGATCATCTCATTTTTTTCTCATCAGCGGTCGTTTGTTTTGGGCGCTTTTTTGGGATTTTTACTTTTGTTTGGACTTTTGATTGATAAAAAGAACTGGCGCCGCAGTCAAACGCGGCAGCCGCATCAAACGTGGCGCTGGCTTTTGCTTTTGGGGTTTTTGCCCTTAGCTCATACTCATAGTTTTTTAGGTTTAGTAATCTTTGTTTTGGTTTTCTGTTTTAAGGAAATTTTTGGTTCTTTGAGAGAGTTTTTTAAAGATAGGCGGGTTAATCAGTTTTTAAGATTTGGTTTTATTAGCTTTTTGATCGCTTTGCCTCAATTAGTCTATCTGCTGTCAGGAATTTTTTCCAGAAACGGGAATGGAGGATTTTTTATCCCCTGGTTTGGTTGGATGAGCTGTGAACATAGTTTTAACTGGTTTTTTTGTAATCCAAATGTTTTTGGAACAGATAGTTCGGCGCTCTGGTTTTGGTTGAAAAACTTTGGCTTAATTTTTATAGTTTGGCTTTTTGCTGTTTTGTTTTATGGCTTTAAAAAGCTCAATCATCAGGCAAAAGAATTAGTTTTGCCAAGTCTGGTTTTGTTTGCTTTGCCGAATTTATTCTTGTTTCAACCCTGGCCTTTTGATAATAATAAAATTTTATTCTGGTGGTGGGTATTGGCGGCGCTTATTAGTTTAAGTCTTTTTGACGCGCCGCCGCGGAATTATGAATCAGAAATTATGAATCAAGGCGGAAAATACAAATTCATAATTCTTAATTCATTATTCATTATTCTTATTATTCTGGGCAGCTTTTCCGGAATTATTGATGTTTGGGCAAGAGTGAAAACCGGCTTAAGGTTAGAGAAAAATGTCCGCAACTTTGGCTATTATTCAGAACAGGATTTGGTGATTGCTGATTGGATAAAGGAGAACAGTTCTCCGAATGACGCTATTTTAAGCCATGGACAGGCAAATCAGTTTATTCCAATGACCACTGGTCGACCGATTTATCTTGGTTTTATTGGTTGGCTCTGGACCCAAGGCCAATCGGATTTAATTAGCCAAAGGCAAGCCAAGATTAAAAATTTCGTTTCAACTGAAAACGTTTCCGAACTTTGCCAAGATGCGGTAAAATATTGGCTGAAAGAGCCGCGGTTTTTTGCTGATTATCCGAATCCTTTAAACAATGATTTTTCTGAAGCCGGCGAAAAAGTTTTTGAATATAATAATAAAGAGATAATTAAATTTAACTGCGATTAATAAATAAGTATAAAGTATTAATGTCCAAGCAAAGATTCTATACCTCTTTCACTCTTCTCGAGCTTCTGATCGTCATTGGCATCTTGGCAGTCTTGGCTAGTGTGAGTTTTATTGCTTTAAATCCAGTGGAACAGCTAAGAAAAGCAAGAGATTCTCAACGCTTAGCTGATTTAAGGTCATTGAACAACTCTCTGGCTATCTATGAATCTCAAACCCTGAACCCAGTCATGGGTTCTTCTACCTTAATCTATGTTTCTTTACCTGATACTAACTCTAACTGCTCTTCCTGGTCTTTGCCAGCAGTACCACCAGATTATTCTGGTTATGCCTGTGTTACTGAAACTAATCTCAGAAAAACCAATGGGACTGGCTGGGTCCCAGTGAATCTCGCTGGTTTAGAGATTGGCTCACCTTTAGCTAAACTGCCAGTTGACCCCAAGAATGATAGTACCTATTACTATACCTATACCACTGGAGGCAGTTTTATGCTCTCTGGCTTAATGGAATCAACTAATAACAAGGTGGCTGACCAAGCAATTAATGATGGTGGTAGAATGCCAGGAGTGTTTGAGCTTGGCTCTAATCTCAATCTTGGACCATTTACCCGAGACAATGGTCTGGTGGGCTACTGGACCTTTGATGAAGGAACAGGAACAACAGCTTATGATTACTCAGGCAACAATAACACCGGCACCTTAACCAATGGACCAACTTGGCAAACCAGCACTAACTGCAAGAAAGGAGGATGCTTGAGTTTTGATGGGGTGGATGACAAAGTAAGCATCTCAGACAGTTCAAGCTTACATTTTGGTATAAACAATATCTCGCTTGCCTTTTGGATGAAAAATATTTCAAGTCCGCTATCCAATTTAATTCAAAAAGGAAATTTTAATCGATTTTGGGCGACTTATAGTCCGAATATAATCCGGATTAATAGCTATTTTGGCTCTGGCAAGGATTATTGGCTCGATTCTAATATTAATGTCAACGATGGAGGATACCATTTTATTGTAGCAACATACGACAGGAATGGATATGAGAAGATATACATAGATGGAAGTTTCAATCAACAAATGAACATATCTGGTGCAGCCGGAATATCCTGGGATTCAAGCAGCTCATTGCTAATTAGTCCGGGTACTTATGGATATTTCAACGGCTCTATCGACGACGTTCGCATCTACAATCGTGCTTTATCCGAAGCGGAAATCCAAGCGATTTATAATGCCACAAAATGAGAATAGTATTAAGTAGTAAGTGCCAATGTTAATAATTTTTGTACGATCGCATAGAATTTGTTAACATTTATTAGTAATTAGCAGTCATTTGATTTAGTAGTGTTCCAATCAAAAATCTTAAATCCGGGAAATCTGAAATCTGAAAAATTGATGCTTTTAGTATTGACTTTTCTTGGTTTGCTGACCAGGTTTATTTTTATTAACCAGCCAAACCAGACAGTTTTTGACGAGGTTCATTTTGGTAAGTTTGTTTCTTCTTATTTTACCGGTAAGTATTATTTTGATATTCATCCGCCTTTGGGAAAGTTAATTATTGCTTTAGGCGCTTGGCTTGGCGGCTATCAGAATTATATTGCTGAACACGGTGTTTTTAGTTTTGAAAATATTGGCCAAGATTATGGCGCTTTGCCTTTTGTCTGGTTTAGGTTTTTTCCGGCTCTGGCCGGCGCTTTGATTCCGATAGCGATTTTTTTGTTCTTGAAAGAGCTGAAGATTAATTCCCTGGTAGCTTTTTTTGCCAGCTTGTTTATGGTTTTTGACAACGCCTTGTTAGTCCAGTCGCGCTTGATTCTTTTGGATTCTTTTTTAATTCTATTCGGATTTTTAGGGTTATATTTTTTCTTTAAAGCGAGAAATAAGGATTATTCATCTCTGCCGTTGGCATTTGCCGGTTTGTTCTTTAGTTTGAGCGCTTTAGTTAAATGGACTGGTTTGGCATTTTTGGGCGTTGCCGGGGTGGTCTATTTATTTGATTTGTTTAAATTGAGTTTAAAAACCGGCATTGTTTCTAGATCAAGAAAAGGATTTTTATTTCTGATTTTAATTCCTTTATTGGTTTATTTTGCTGTTTTTCAGCTTCATCTTGCGCTTTTGCCAAGATGCCCCGAGCCGGCTGAAGGCAATG
Organism: Patescibacteria group bacterium; assembly: GCA_040753135.1. NCBI lineage: Bacteria > Patescibacteria group bacterium. The sequence goes on from JBFMGR010000002.1 coordinate 32,122, forward strand.
GTTGTGATTTTATGAGCCAAGAGTTTCGCAATAATCAACTGAATTCTTTGGAGAAGTTTTCTGAACTTAACCAAAAGATGTGGCAGTATAATACCGGCTTATCTGCGTCGCATGATTTTGGCAGTAAAGCAATTGGCTGGCCATTAATGGCTCGGGCAGTTTATTATTGGGTAAGCAGTAATAGCGACGAAGGAGTGAGCCGAATTTATTTTTTTGGCAATCCCTTGGTTTGGCTTTTAGGCTTGATCGGCATAGTTAATTTGATTTTTTACCGGCCGGAAGACCAGAAGGATAAGGAGATAAAAAACATCCTGCTTTTGCTTTATCTGGCAAATTTTCTGCCGTTTATTTTAGTTAAAAGAGTGCTGTTTTTGTATCACTATTTGTCAGCAATGATTATCTCTTTGGCAAGCTTTTGGTTTGTTGTCGGTGAGCAATTCTTGAATTTCAAAAAAGGCAGATTCTGGTTAGCGGTTGTTTTGCTGTTAGTCGCTGGCAGTTGGTTATTTTATGCTCCGTTAAGTTATGGTTTCCCTTTGGCTGAAAAGCAGTTTCAATCAAGGCAGTGGTTTGGCTTATGGTTTTCTACCAATTCCGGTCTGAAAAATATCTGCCAAGAAAGCAACTGTTCAATTTTAAATTGGCTGACTTATTAACTTGTGAATTTGACAGGGGCTTAATTTTTGCTATACTTTAATCAGAAACCGCTGCAGCTTAAAAACCTTAATATTGAGCAGCTTAAATTAAGCTGTTTTTGTTTTCTTTAGGCGCAGTTTAGGTTTTGCCCTTTGAAAATTTATTAGTCAAGTGAATTAAGCGAACTCCGTTTAATTTTTAAGGATTATCCTAAGATTGGCAAATAGCAAATGGGTTATGGCAAATGGTTTTAAACTATTTGCTGTTCACCATAAGCTATATGCTTTTTTTTGAGGATTTGATCCTGGTCCAGGATGAACGCTGGCGGCGTGGATTAGGCATGCAAGTCGAGCGGATGCAGTGCATCTCACTGTTGTTCGATGCAGAATAATGAATAAAGAATTATGAATTATGGATATTAAAAACCTTAATTCATTATTCATACTTCATAATTCGCGCACCGAGCCATAGTGAGGTGCGCTGCGTTAGCGGCGAACGAGATAGGAACACCTTGGTACCTACCCTCAAGACAGGGATAGCTCATCGAAAGATGGGGTAATACCTGATAACGCCAGTGCATAGCACTGGAATTTCTAAATTCCAATTTCTAATTTCTAAACAAATTTCAATAACCAAAATTCTAAATTCAAAACTTTTTGGATTTTGAACATTTGAATTTTGATATTGTTTAAGATTTTCCTCCAGAGGCGGATTAGCCTCTGGCTGAAGGATTTTGAGTTTAGAATTTCCAATGCTGTGCATTGATTAAAGGCGCAAGCCGCTTGGGGATGGGCCTAGGCCTGATCAGCTTGTTGGTAGGGTAATGGCCTACCAAGGCGATGACCAGTAGGGGAGCTGAGAGGCTGTTCCCCATCGGGGGCACTGAGACACGGGCCCCACACCTACGGGTGGCAGCAGTCGAGAATATTCCACAATGGGCGAAAGCCTGATGGAGCGACGCCGCGTAGAGGAAGAAGCTCTTCGGAGTGTAAACTCTTTTTCGCCATGATGAAGGGGTTGGAGTTTAGAGGTTAGAAGCTGGCATACTATAACTGTTGATTTCTAACTTCTGATTTCTAATCTCCAACTTCTGACAGTAATGGTGGAATAAGGGGCTGCTAACTTCGTGCCAGCAGCAGCGGTAACACGAAGGCCCTAAGCGTTATCCGGATTTATTGGGCGTAAAGCGTGCGCAGGCGTCCCGGGCTCGCAAGAGCTAAATCAGTGCACGGCACTGGGAATATCAAATTTCTAATTCCTAATTTCTAATGAAATGCCAAAACTTTTGCATTGAAAATTTCATTGGAAATTGGAAATTGAAAATTGGTAATTCCAATGCTGTGCATTGGTGACAAGTCTGATGTTCAATCCCAGAGCTTAACTTTGGGGCCGCATTAGATACTAGCGGGATTGAGATGGGGAGAGGCTGACGGAACGCACGGTGTAGGGGTGAAATCCGTTGATATCGTGCGGAACACCAAAAGCGAAGGCAGTCAGCTAGCCCTTTTCTGACGCTGTGGCACGAAAGCGTGGGGAGCGAACAGGATTAGATACCCTGGTAGTCCACGCCCTAAACGATGTTGACTAGCCATTGGGAGCATCGACCCTTTCAGTGGCGAAGCTAACGCGTTAAGTCAACCGCCTGGGAAGTACGGCCGCAAGGCTAAAACTCAAAGGAATAGACGGGGACTCGCACAAGCGGTGGATCATGGGGTTTAATTCGATGGTAAGCGAGGCACCTCACCAGGGCTTGACATGCAATCCCTATGCTGTTTTTGAAAAGAAACAGTTGTTCTGCTTGCAGAACGGGGTTGTACAGGTGCTGCATGGTTGTCGTCAGCTCGTGCCGTGAAAATACGCTTCGCGGCATTGGCGAGTAATCGCCAAATGAAAAAACCAGCTCATAACGGTGGAGCCTATGATAAAATGAAGTCATGGGTAATACCGTGGGAAGTCGGGAAGTTTTACCGATTGTTTTGCGAGCGAGGAAAAATCTTGTTCTTAAGTTAACAGAAGAAGAGTACGATATTTTGGTTGGGTCGTTGCTCGGCGACGGATATATAACTAAATTAGGAAGAATCCAGATCGAGCAAGGCTCTCAACAGAAAACATTTTTAGAATGGAAATACACTCTTCTGAAAAGAATCGTCAGTACAAGAATTTGTTTCGCAAAACGAAAAAGAAACGGAAGAATTTTTGAATCATACCGATTTTGGACAAAACAATATTTTCGTCCTTGGCGGGATATTTTCTATCCGCAAGGCGTAAAAATTGTGCCAGAACATATTGATTCAACACTTTCTCCATTAACACTTTCTGTTTGGTATATGGATGACGGTTTCTTTAGAAAAAAGGATTCTATCGGCATAGCTACAGAAAAATTTACGGTAGAAGATTTAGAAAGAATTTGTCGGGGGCTGTCTATTAGATATGGCATAGAGCCAACAGTAGTGAAAAGCGGAAGGTTATATTTTGGGAAAGAAGCGAGTAAAAAATTCTCGCGCTTGATAGAACCACATATTATTCCGGAATTAAAATACAAACTTTCTTGACCCCGTAACGACTGAGGTTTAAAACCGAGATGGTGATTTTAATTTTTAAGTCATCATAATACGCTGGTCTCCTCCAAACTAACGTTTTAGATAATTTTGGCAGGATGGTGGTATAGTCTAAGATTCGTAGGAATACGAATGGAGGCGTTCCCTTCAGTGGGGTAACGAGCGCAACCCTTGTCGCGTGTTACAAGTGTCACGCGAGACTACCCAGCCCTTTGCGCATGAACTGCGCAGAATAATGAATCTGGAATTATGAATTATGGGTTTAAACCCTTATTCTTAATTCATTATTCATAATTCTGTGCTCGCTTCGCGAGCAAAGGGCTGGGTGGAAGTAAGGATGACGCCAAATCCGCATGGCCCTTTGATGCCCTGGGCGACACTCATGATACAATGGTCAGGACAAAGGGTAGCCAAGCCGTAAGGCGGAGCTAATCTCTAAAACCTGGCCCCAGTTCGGATTGAGGGCTGCAACTCGCCCTCATGAAGCCGGAATCGCTAGTAAACGCGCATCAGCCACGGCGCGTTGAATACGTTCTCGAGTCCTGTACTCACAATAAACGCGCCCGGCAGGCGCATTCGCTAAATGGTTCCCGCCAGAGGCGGGTCTGTCTTTGGCAGAAAAATCCATTCCTCTGCGACCGTCGCAGAGCGTAGCAGAAAGGCAGTCAATCATCGCGAGATGGTTGGCGGAGGGCCTGGAGGCAAACAACAGCCCGAATTATTCCGTTTAACGGAAACGATGCATCGACCTACTGATGGGTGGTGAGGGTAGGGAAGGTGCGGAAATAAAATCGTTTTGGGATGTTGGGAAAAGTGAATGCGTTGACCCGGGGAGACCTGGCGCAGTGACGAAGCTTGACGCTGCGTCAGGAGTCAGCTGGTTCATAGTAGGCATTGTGCCGAAGGAACCACTCTAACTAGAAAAATTCCAAATTACAAATCACAAATTCCAAACAAATTCGAAATTCTAATTTCCAAAATTCAAAACACGTTTAGAATTTGGTCATTGGATATTGTTTATGATTTAATGTTTGAGTCTTGGGATTTCTGCTGCAAAGCAGTGGTTGGAGCTCGCCGTATGCGGGAAATCCGCACGTACGGCTCCGGCATAAAGTCGGAGGACCGGCCCCATATATATAAAAGGGGTTTGGTTCGGGAACGTTAACTCTAAGCTTCTAGAGCACAATCGCCCGTCAATGCAAGGAAGCCGGGAACTGGTGAAGCCCAGCCCTTTGCGCATGAACTGCGCAGAATAATGAATCTGGAATTATGAATTATGGGTTTAAACCCTTATTCTTAATTCATTATTCATAATTCTGTGCTCGCTTCGCGAGCAAAGGGCTGGGTTAACCAGAGTTCGGTGACAGGGCATAAGTCGTAACAAGGCATCCGTAGCGGAAGCTGTGGATGGAAAATTTCTATAAAGAACACCGGGCCGCCTGCGGCGGAATTCCAGATTACTAATTACTGATATCTAAAACTGGATATTGGAAATTGGATAATGGAAATTCGCGCTAGGCGCGCCTTTGTTTCTTGGTCGGTCCGCCAACTTCATTGAAGTTGAGACGGAAAGTGTTAATCTCGCTGTCTTGAGTTTTTAAAACAAAAGGCAGTCAGCCCTTGGCTGAGAGCTTTAAATTGAGATTCAGTCCGGTGCTGTTCATCGGAGGATAATTCTTTTAAGCGGGGTTCGCTTAGTTCACTTTTAATATCCACAGTTATTTATTGTCACTGCCCCTGATTTTTTGTGATATAATTTTTAATATGGAACCAATAGCTAATCCAACCGAACAAGCAAAAGTTTTAATTGTTGAAGATGATTTATTTTTAGCCAACCTTCTTTCTTTAAGATTTAAAAAAGAGGGTTTTTTGGTTTTGCAGGCTTTTTCCGGAACCGAAGCTTTGAAAAAAGTCGAACAAGAGCCTCCAAACATTATTCTGCTGGATATTATTTTGCCCCAGAAAAATGGCTTTGAAGTTTTAGAGGCGATTACCCAGAATCCCCAGACTAGCAATATTCCGGTGATTATTGTTTCCAATCTAGGGCAAGAAAGCGACATTGAAAAAAGCAGGGAACTTGGGGCGATTGATTATTACGTCAAAGCCCGGCTTTCAATTGACGAGCTGGTTAAAAAGGTCAAAAATCTGGTTCAGACAAAAACTGGTTGATTCTTTTCTCGGCAGTCCCAACGGGGCGATTGTTCATAATTTTATCTTGACAAACTAATTTTATTTATAAATAATAGTAAGTAGAATTAATTTTAGTGCTTCGGTCGAATAAATAAAGTTTATTTAAATATGTTTCAAACAAAAAAAGGTTTTACTTTATTGGAGCTGTTAATCGTTATCGCAATTTTGGCAATTTTGGCCTCAGTTACTTTTGTGGCTTTAAATCCGGCCGAACTGCTGAAAAAATCTCGCGATTCCCAGCGGTTGGCTGATTTAGCTTCAGTAAAAACCGCAATCAACTATTATATTGCCAATACCACTACCCCGATTTTGGGCGATGATTCAGCCGGAGTCGGTTGTGTTGACAATTCAACTGATTATACTTATTCAGCGGTTTCCGGTGTCGCTTATACCAATACTACCAACAAAGGCAATACCTCCCAGCAGATTGGCAGTTCCGGCTGGATTACAGTCAGGTTGGACCATCTGACCGGCGGCTCGCCTTTGGCAAAATGGCCGATTGATCCGAATCCAACCACTTCTTCTGCTACCCCGGGCCGGTATTACGCTTATCTTTGTAATTACACCAATACCACCTTTTCTCTGTTTGCCAATATGGAAAGCACCACTTATGCCAATGGCGGCAATGGCGATGTTGAATCTAAAGACGGCGGCAATATTGCCGGAATCTACGAAGTTGGCAGCGCTTTCTTGGCTTCAACCACCACAACCAACTTTTATAATGGCGGCAGCTAATGCGGTTTAGCTGTATCAGTTTTTTCACTCCGCCCTTTTATCTTCGCCCTAAACGCGATATGATAAAAGGGCGGGGTTTTGTTTATGGTTAAATTCATCGAAATAGTTTTTGTTAATTATTACTTTTATTTTAATTTTCTTTTTTTATTGGCGAATTTGGTTTTTGCTTGTTTAAGATATTTAGGCAAGATTTCTGACCAAAAGTTTTTTACTTTTGTCCGGAGCCTGTTTTTTCTTGTTTTGGTTTTTGCCGGTTTGAGAATTTTCTCTCTCTATCTGGTTCAGTATTTAATCTGGTCTAAAACCGAACCGTTTGTCTATTTTCTGCCGCCCCACCAGCCAATTAGCTATTTTTTGTCTTACGCTTGGCTTCATTTTGCTAAACTGCCGGCATTTAATTTTTTCCTAAGCGCTTTTTTATTTTTTTTGATTTTCTTGGGGGCAAAACTTTCCCGGGGCAGGTTTTTTTATTCTGAAGAACATTATTCCGGCGGGATCGCAATTCTCCTGAATTCTTGGCCGGATAATTTTTTTGTCTTTATTTTGGTTTTAGCTTTTGGCTGTTTGGGCTTTGTTTTGAGAAGCGCTTATCTTTTGTTTAAAAACAAAAAACAGCTCCAGCCGGCTTATTTCAGCTTCCGCTATCTTTGGGGTTTGGTTGGCCTGTTGGTTTTTTTGTTCGGCGGGAATTTGGTTAATCTGTTTAATTTGGGGATTTTGAAAATTTAAAGAGTAATCGTGAATATACAAATTGGTTAAAGGTGGGCTAGGGAGTAATCGCGCCTGTCCGCCTTTGGCGGGAATAATGCGAATTTTAGGAGCAATAACGCGAATCGGGGAATCGCGGCTCCCAGCGATTGGAAGTTTGGAAATTAATACATTGATTATTTATTGAAAATTGATAATTGAAAAATGGCGATTCCCCGATATCCACAAATGTTTATTATCTATAAAAGTCAAGAAGATGGTATAATTAATTGTAAAGATGCCCGGGGCAGCAATCCAATAGATTTTTATTAGTATTTTTAGAAATTAGGATTTTAATTGAGGTATGCCTAAAATTCCTTTAGAAAATTTAAAAAAGCAGCTTTTAGAATCCGGTTTGGTTCAAGGAGCAGATTTTGAGGTTTCCCAAAAAGAAGCAGAAAGGACCAGCCGGGATCTTTTGGAGATTTTAGTCTCCCGGGGCCTGGTCAATGCTGATTATATGAATCAGATTTTGGCTGATTATTATAAAGTTAAGCTGGTTCATCTTGCCGGCTTGGAAATTCCGATGGAGATTCTGAATGTTTTCCCAGAAGATATCGCTCGGTCCAGAAATGCGGCGGCTTTTGGCACAAACCAAGAAGGCAAGCTTCAGGTGGCAATGCTTGATCCAAGCGATCTGGAAACAATCAAGTTTTTAGAACGTTACACCCAGAAGCCTTTGGAGATTTATTTGACTGCCCAGGATGATCTCCGCTACGCTTTCTCTCTTTATCGCCGGGAGATAATGGAAAACTTTCAGCGGCTTTTAGAAGACCAGTTGCGCCAGCTTCAGCGGCTTCAGGTTGGCAAGACCGCTGATCTGACTAAAATTGCTTCAGAGCTGCCGGTAGTGGCGATTGTGGATAATTTGATTTCCTATGCCGCGGCAATGAATGCTTCTGATATCCACTTGGAGATCTTTGATCAAGAAGTTTTGATTCGTTTCAGGATTGATGGTCTGTTAAGAGAAGTGGCCCGGTTATCAAAAGAGATTCATCCGGCCTTGATTGCCAGGATTAAGATTATGGCCGGGATGCAGATTGATGAGCATTCTAAACCCCAAGACGGCCGGATCAGATATAAGCGTGGGGAGGATGTTTTTGACATCCGGGTGGCAGTGATGCCGACTTTTTACGGTGAAAAGGTGACCATGAGGCTTTTGCTTGCCAGCATTAAACCATTGTCATTTTTAGAGCTGGGCATGACCCAAGTCCAAGCAGAGATGGTGGAGAAGAACATTAAAAAAACCTTTGGTATGATTTTGTCCACCGGCCCGACTTCATCAGGTAAAACCACCACCCAATACTCAATTCTTTCCCGATTAAACCGGACCGAAGTGAATATTGTTACGATTGAAGATCCAATTGAGTATGAGCTGAAATATATTAACCAAACCCAGGTTAATCCTAAAGCCGGAATTAATTTTGCCTCGGGCTTGCGGGCGTTTCTTCGCCACGACCCAAATGTAATTATGGTTGGCGAGATTCGCGATGACGAAACTGCCGAGATTGCCACTCATGCGGCTTTAACCGGACACTTGGTTTTGTCCACCTTGCATACCAATGATGCGCCGACAGCAGTGCCTCGATTAATTGAGATGGGTGTGCCGGCGTTTTTGGTTTCGGCAACTTTGAATTTAGTTATGGCTCAACGTTTGGTCAGGAAAGTTTGCCAAGAATGCATTGAATCGTTTTCTATTACCGAGGAATTAAAGAACTCAATTTTGGGCCAGCTTAAAGTCAGCGCTCCGGAAAGAGTTGAAAGTTTTGTTGCCCCGGAAATCTTATACCATGGAAAAGGCTGTCAAACCTGTCACTGGTCTGGCTATAAGGGCAGACTGGCAATCTTTGAGTTTTTAGATGTTGATCCGGACATTCGGGCTTATATTTCCCAAGAAGATTTTACTTTAGAAGGATTGAAAAGACTGATAAACCAAAAAGGAATGAAAACAATGTTTGAAGACGGAATTGAGAAGGCCCAATTAGGCCTGACCACGGTGGAAGAGGTGCTGCGCGTTATTCGCGAGTAATCGCGACTAACTTAATTTCTAATTACCAATATCTAATTCCTAATGAAATTCTAAATTCTTAATTTTTTAGCATCAGGCATTTCATTGGAAATTAGGAATTAGAAATTGGAAATTTT